>JBGSUY010000419.1:0-4707 GCA_041753195.1 Chromatiaceae bacterium | reverse complement strand
GGTCCCCCTGCCGGCTCCCCCGCCTGGGTTGGCAGCCCCGGGAAGCCCGGTCCCAGCTCCGCGGCGCTGACCCGCCATTCCGCCCTGTGCCCGTCGGCCGTCTCCGCCACGACCAGATGGTCTACGGGCGCCTGGGCCTGGAAGCCGAAGACCCCCTCCCCGTCCGGCTTGAGCTCTGCAAGGAGCCCCCCTCGGGCATCCAACACCCGTATCTGAGCCCCGCTCGCCGCCCCTCCACCCGAAAAAAAGGCCGAACCCTCGATGCGGTCGCCGTCGGCGAAGGCGAATACCTGAATCTGGTGGGCGAGGGCCGGCGCGGCGGCCAGGGACAGGATTGCCAGCAGGGGCCAAGGTGTCCTAGACACGCCCCAGGCCCTCCCGGGGGAGCGATTCAGGATCCACCCGGACCAGGAAGGCCAGCACGGTGCCGGTGATCAGGGCCTCGACCAGGGCCAGAGGGAGGAACGTCAGGGCCAGCACCTGAGCGGCCGGCAGAAAGGCCCGGTCACTGAGGCCCAGGGCTAGTGCGACCAGGATCCCGGTGAGCAGCACGCCGATGCCGCCCGCCGCCGCGCCGATCCTGAAGGTCGCCCCGGAGCCGGCCCGGGCGAGCCGCGGGCGCAGAACCAGACCACAGACCAGAGCCGGCAGGGCCATGTTCAGGGTATTAACCCCCAGCGCCGCGAGTCCACCGTGACCGAAGAAGACGAGCTGCAGGGTCAGGGCCACCAGGAGGGCCGGCACTGCGGTCCACCCCAGCAGCAGGCCCATGAGCCCGTTGAGCAATAGATGCACGCTGCTCGGACCCAGGGGCACGCTGATCAGGGAGGAGACAAAAAAGGCGGCGGAGAGCACGGCTGCCTGGGGCAGGTGCTCGTAATCGAGGCGGTGCAGCGCAACCGCCAGGAGCCCGGCGCAACCCAGGGCCCCGCCCAGCAGAATCGGTGCCCCAAGGACCCCATCGGGAATGTGCGCCATGGGAAGGGTAGCCTGACTGAGAGGACGGATGGACGGTGCCGGTAATGGGTCTTGCGGCCGGTTCGGGGACCGATCAGGGCCGCTGCGATATTACGAAATTGCATACCATCATACGCGGACTGTCAAATCGCCGCCCCGTCGATCGTCACGCCCGTCCGATGAAGGTCAAGATCAGGGTGCAGTGAGCCCGGCGGCGGAACCGCAGGGAGCCGGGACCGCCGCCGCCGACCGGGCTTAGGGCGGGGTCTGTGGACCGGTGGGGGTCAGGACCATCCGCTCCACATCCGCCAACCGGATCACTTGACCTTCCAGGGTGCGAAATTCGCGGCCCTTGATGTCGCGCCGCCGGGCCAGGTAATCGATGGCCACCCCTGTGTTGGCGTTGACGACCTGGACTCGGAGGACCTCGCGACCCCCATCCCAGGAGCGGAGCAGGTAGAACCCCGTTCCGCCGAGACTGAGGCCGATCAGGGCGTAGGCCAGACTTCGCGCGACACCGCGCGGCAGTAAAGGTACGCGCTCGGGTGCCACGCGCCCCCCCTCGCGGGGCGCACGCATGCGGGCACGGATGACCAGGACGGCGCCCAGGATGACCGCGGCCGTCAGGAGCAGCTTCCAGAACATCCGGGTAGGGTAACACGGGGTCCGCGCGCTGGACGCTGGCCCCAACGGGTCGCGGCAGGTTGCGGGTCGCGCTGGGCCGCCTTACCATCCCTGGACATTCGCTCGGGCAGCGCCAGCCCGCGAGGCCCGCGGCGATCCCGCCAGCCAGCCCTGCACCGACCGCGTGGTCCCATGAAGCCTTCGCCGATCCTGGCCCTGCTGCTCCTCACCCTGGTCCTGATCGGATGCACAGAGCCCGCGCGGCCTAGCGTCAGCCTATATCGCGCCATCCAGGTGGGTGACCTGGATCAGATCAAGCGCCACATCCGTTGGGGCACCGACCTCAATCAGCCGGACCCCAACGGGGACCTTCCGCTCCACGTGGCCGCCCGCGCCGGCCAGGTGAGCATCGCCCGGGAGCTGGCCGGCAACGGCGCCGACTTGGAGGCCCCCAACAAGGCGCGCGAGACCCCGATGGATCTGGCCCTCGCCCACGGCAAGACCAAGGTGGCCGAGCTGCTGCTCGGGTTCCGGGTAGGCCTCGACCCCCAAGCCGCCCTGGTGACCCTGGTGGGCAACGGCATCTCCGATCGGGATGCCTTCGACTTCCTGATCCGCCGCGGTGCCGATCCCAACCGCCCCGACCCCCAGGGCGAGGCACCCCTGCATCTGGCGATCCGACTCGGCCACCTGGAAACGACGCGCCGCCTGCTGCAGCGAGGGGCGGACGTGAACCGGCCGGACGGGACCGGTCGCACGCCCCTCGCCCTGGCCAAGAACCTGGATCCCGGGGCGTCCCATGCGAGGGACATCATCGCCACACTCAGGCAATATGGCGCCCGGCTCCCGGCGGAGACGCCGACGGGGCCGAGCGCGGATTCGTCAGCCGTTCAGACGGGGGAGCCACAATGAGCGAACAGGCCGAGGACCTGACCGTGTCCTATACGGAGGATGGGGTGGAGACCACCCGGGAGCTTGGCAAGGTCATCCTCTCCAAGGGAAGTTGGACCACCATCCTCTTTCGCTACCAGGATTGGGACCGCGTCAAGGGGGAGTACGGGCCGGACAAGTACAGCATCCGTCGTTACCAGAAGCGCGGCGGCGAGTATCGCCAGCAGTCCAAGTTCAACATCTCCAGCCGCGCCCAGGCCGAGGCCCTGGTCCACGCCCTCCAGGGATGGCTGGGGGGGACGCAGGACTAGGCCTTGCGCCGCGGAGCACGGACTGGAAATCCTCGCAACTCGCAATTCGCAAATGTCCGCCATCTACCATGAAGATCGCACGCTTCCAGGACCCCCATGGCGCCATCCACCTGGGGACGCCCATCGACGCCGGCCGTGCCTCCCGGCTCGCCGGCCATCTCTATACGGGTGTGCACGACACCGGGGAAACCCTGCGGGTGGCCCGCTGGCTGGCCCCGGTGGAGCCGGTCAACATCTTCGGGATCGGCCTCAACTACCGGGCCCATGCGGAGGAGACCGGGGCCCAGGTCCCGGAGAACCCGGTGGTGTTCATGAAGCCCACCACCGCGATCTCGGGTCCCGGCGATCCAATCCCCCTGCCCCGGGCCTGCGAGCACGGACCCGAGGTTGACTACGAGGCAGAGCTGGCGGTCCTGATCGGGCGGACGGCGCGCGACGTCTCCCCGGCCGACGCACTCGCCCACGTGTGCGGCTATACCTGCGCCAACGACGTCTCCGCCCGGCGCTGGCAGCGTCACGGGGGGGCGGGGCAGTGGATCCGGGGCAAGGGTTTTGACGGCTTCTGCCCCCTAGGTCCAGTCCTGGTCACCGCCGACGAGATCCCGGCCCCCCAATCCCTGACCCTGACCTGCACCCTCAACGGCGAGCGGGTCCAGACCGGGCACACTGCCGACATGATCTTCGCGGTCGCCGAGCTCATCGCCTTCCTGAGCCGGGATACCACCCTGCTACCGGGCACCCTGATCCTGACCGGAACGCCCCCGGGGGTCGGCGTCGCCCGCAACCCGCCGCGCTATCTCGCGGATGGCGACCGGGTGGTGGTGGAGATCCAGGGGATCGGCGCCCTCGAGAACCCGGTGGCCCAGGTCCGCTGAGTCAGGGATCCTCTCGCACACCGCAACAGGCCGCCTATGGCTTGGACTGGCCCGCGGACGCGGCCCGCGGCAACCAGACGTCCCCGTAGGGATAGGGATCGGCGCGGCCCAGGGGCTTGTAGCCGAAGACGATGTCCCCCTTGGTGCCGTCGTTCAGAGTGAGCTGGCCGATCCCGTTGCGTCCATCCACGTCGAGAATGATGTCGGCCCAGCCGGCGCGGCCGTCGTCGCAGTAGACGTCGAAAAGTGCGTCCTGGGAGCCGGTCAGGCCGTTGTAGGAGCCACGACAGGCATTGGCCCCATTGGAGACTCGGAAGCTGGCGGAGAAGGGGGGTATGGACTGGTAGGTCCCCATGTAGAGCCCACCGTCCATGGCCACCGCGAAGGGACCCGAGGTGGACTTTGACGCCGGGATGTCATCCGCCAGGGGCTCGTCGAAATAATCGAGCACCTGGCTCAGACAGGCCGGGTAATCCTCCAGGTCCAGGTGGCGGCACAGCCGGTCGCCGTAGTCCTCGGGCGACACGGAGGCGCTGATCCCGCCGGCGTGACCGGGCAGCAACCAGCCGCAGCCACCGAGGTTAAGACAGGACACGGCGAGTGCGCCGGCCAGACAGAGTCTCCAGGGGGATACAGTCACGCGTCTCGCCCTCCGCGGATGCCCCGGGTCAAGGGGGCCGATGCGTTGATGACTCGGGTGTCCGCCAAGGCCGCTAGGGTTGCGGCTAAGGTCGCCGCGAAGGCCCTCGCACAGCCCGGACGCCGCGAGTGTAGCCCCTTCCGCGCCATCGAATTGACTGCCAGTTCTCGCCGTGGCAAACCCAAATAGCTTGACTCGGCGCTCGGTTTTGCAACTTTCGATCCGTCATGATGGGGCGAGCCCCGCGGCCAGGGATGCGACACTGCCGCCCAGGGCCAGGGTACCGGGGGCCTGCGACCCGCCCCTGACCAGCCGTCGCCCTACAACCCCAGAGCGGATGATCCACATGCTGCCAAAGCCGCGATTCCACCCTCAGCGCACCGCAGCCGGCCCCTCGCTCCTGATGGCC
>JBGSUY010000418.1:0-2601 GCA_041753195.1 Chromatiaceae bacterium | reverse complement strand
TGCCGCCGGACACCACCCTGCGCGAGACCCTCTACCGCATCAGCCAGGGTCCCGAGGACGCAGCCGTGATCGCCGACCCGGCGACCGGCCTGCCGCTCGGCCTCATCACCCTGCGTGAGATGCTCCACGTCATCAGCTTCGAAGGGGGCAGCCTGGACGACCCGGTGGCCGCGCACATGATCGGCGCGCCCCTCACCATCGCGGCGGACGCTCCCAGCCATCGTGCCAAGGTGCTGATGGCCAAGAAAGGCGCGCGCCACCTGTTGCTAACGGAGGCAGACGGGCGACTTTTCGGTCTGGTGAGCCAAGCCGACCTACTCGGGCTGCGGGCCGGAGGCGCCGACGAATTGGTGGATTCCATCGCCACCGCCCGGGACCTGGACGCCATGACCGTGGCGGCGGACCGGGTGCGCCGCCGCGGCGCCGCGCTATTTCACTCGGGCATGGGGGTTGAATCCATCTGCCAGTGGATCTCAGGCCTCAACGACCTCATCTCCATGCGGGTCATCGAGATCATGGAGGACGAGTTCGATCTTCCGGCTGTGCCCTGGTGCTGGCTGGTGTTCGGCTCCGAGGGCCGACTGGAGCAGACCTTCGCCACCGACCAGGACAACGGCCTCATCTTCGTCCCGCCCGAGCCCCAGGCCGCGGAGCAGATCAGGGCCGCATTCCTGCCCTTTGCCGGGGCGGTGAACCAGGCCCTGCACCACTGCGGGTTCCCGCGCTGCCGGGGCCACATCATGGCCGGCAACCCCGAGTGGTGCCTGAGTGCAGAGGAGTGGCATTCCCGCTTCGCCCACTGGCTTGAGGTCCCCGAGCCCCAGGCCCTGGTGCACGGCACCATCTTCTTCGACTTCAGGCCACTCTACGGCAGCTTCGAGCCCGTGGACCGCCTGCGGGCCTGGCTGATCGGCGAGGCCCCCCGCCATGTCCGGTTCCTGCGCGCCCTGACCGAGCAGGCCTTAGGCGTCAACCCACCCATTGGCTGGGCGGGGCAGTTCACCTATGACCGCAACCGCGACTTCCCCCACACCATCGACCTGAAGCACCAGGGGGCGCGACTCTTCACCGACCCGGCACGGGTCTGGGCCCTCCAACTGGGGGTTTGGGCGACCAACACGGCGGATCGCCTGCGGGGTGCCGGTGCCGCCCAAGGCCACCCGAGCGGGGACACCGCCGCTGAGGTGGAGGCCTTCCACCTGGTCCAGCGCTTCCGCATCCAGCAGCAACTCCAGGCCAACGACGCCGACGCGGTCAACCGCCTGGACCCCGACGACCTGAACGAGCTGCACCGTCTCATGCTCAAGGAGGCCTTCAAGCAGGCCAAACGGCTCCAGCTTCGGCTGCGCCAGCAGTTCCAGCTCTGACCCCCCGGCCCCTGGCCAAGACCACCCGCGTGGCGCCCTCAGCCGCCGCACCTCGCCCAATCCCTACCGGACGTCCGGTCCACGCCGCCCCCAGTCTGTGACGGCGTTCACATTTTTTTCTGCATCTGTAGACTCAAGACAAATCACTCGGACCCGAGCCCCTCGCTCACCGCGAGGACGGACCAAGCCCACAGACCCGGGCCCTGCGCCCAACGAGAACCAACCAGTAAAGTGAGAGATGCCGATGTCGCGCCCCACCCGAGACTCCGAAACGCAGACCGCCGAGCTGGACAGCCAGCCGTCCATCGGCCTGGGCGCCAACGACCTACCGGATCCCCCGGAGAGCCAGTGGGTTCGGTCACAGCTTCCGCTCCTCTACAAGATCCTGGATCAACTGGACGGGGAGGAACTGACCCCACAGCAGCGCATCCGAGCGCTCAGGAATCTCAAGCGCCCCCTGCTGGAGATGGTCAAGGCCTTGTCCCGTCTGGACGCCCTGGAGTCGGACCCCAAGGTTTTCCCCCTCTCGCCGTCCCCGACCTCGGCCCAGCGCCTGCTCGAGCGGATGTGCCGCAACCTCGAGCACCTGCTGCTGACCTTGGACCGGCGCCGCTTCCAGTCCGGAGCCTTGGACGACGTGGGTCGACGCTGGATCATCCGCCAGCTCTTCGCCTACCTGGGCCACCAGATCGAGTACGGCATCCTCTCGGCGCGCCCCTGGCCTCCGCGCACCTGGCAGCGCCTGCACGACCTCTTCGAGTACCTGGTCGAGCGCCGGGGCCTCGAGCTCGGTACCGGCAGCGCCGACCTCGGCCGGGGTCTCGATCCCGAGACCGCTTATAAGCGCCTGCTCCTCCTCGGGCTGTGCCCCCGGCTCAAGGGTGCCCGGCGGCTCAACGGAGACCTCGCGAACCAGCTGACGCGGTGGGCCATTGAGAGCCGACTAGGACAGCCCGCAGCCCATTTGGGCGAGTATGGACTGATCGTAGTGGAGACCTCTCAGGACGGCCCCGCCCGGTACAGGAAACAGCCCGCGGACGACCCATGGCGAGG
The DNA here is from genome assembly GCA_041753195.1 of Chromatiaceae bacterium. GTDB lineage: Bacteria > Pseudomonadota > Gammaproteobacteria > Chromatiales > Chromatiaceae > Thiodictyon. The sequence continues at coordinate 181 of JBGSUY010000418.1, read as the reverse complement.
CTGGATACTGGAACCACCAGGGGAGTTTCTCGCCTTCGCCGGGATCCAGCGTCCTTCTCTGTCCCTCGCGGACCCGGGCGACGACACCCGGGCGCTCTTCGGCGGCAGACGCTAGCCCCACCCGCGCCGCCGGACGCACCTTCCGCTCGGCGGCGACCTACATCACGCGCATCCCAGGCTC
>JBGSUY010000417.1:0-7935 GCA_041753195.1 Chromatiaceae bacterium | reverse complement strand
GTAGGTCTGCTCGAAGACCAGGCTGGCGGCGAGCGACAGGGGCTGGTGGCGGGCATAGCGGTTGGCGAGATAGGAGGCGAGGATCAGCACCCCCTTGGAATGGATGTCGCCCCCCTGGTTGGCCTCCCGCTCGATGTCGATCACATCGCCGGAGCCAAGCCTTGCGGTGGCGCTGATGCGGGTCGGCGCCCCGAAGCTATAGTCCCCGAGCTGGAGCACCGAGAGCCCGTTGACCTGGCCGAGCTGTACCCCCTTGGTCTCGATCATCAGGGTGCCGCGCAGGATGGCCTCGTGCAGACGCTCCCGGATCTGGCTCAGGCGCCGCTCCTGGGCCTCCTGGGCGGCGCGCACCTGCATGGCCCCGATGGCGGGGATGCCGGAGCGGGCCGCCTGATCGTCCGCCTCCCGGATCAGGTCCAGCAGGCGCCCGATGTGCAGTGAGACCCGCTCCCCGTCCTCGGCCCGGCGGGCGCCGGCCTCCACGATGCACGCGACCCCTTCCCGATCGATGGGGCGCAGCTGCTCGCGCTGCTGGAGGGTGGCCACCAGGCGGGCGTAAAGCAGATCGCCCTCGGGGGAGCGGGGGAGGTCCTCGTTGAAGTCCGCCGCCACCTTGAAGAGCAGCCCAAACTCGGGGTCGTAGGCCTTGAGCAGGTAGTAGAGGAAGCGGTCCCCGATCAGGGCGACCTTGAGGCGGATGGGGATGGGCTCGGGCTCTAGGGAGGTGGTGACCGCCAGGCTTAAGAGCCGCTCCAGGGACTCGATGCGCACCTCCCGGGCGCTGAGTGCCCGCTTGAGGCCCTCCCAGGCGAAGGGGCTCATGAGGACCTTGGCGGCATCGAGGAGCAGGTAGCCCCCATTGGCCCGGTGGAGGGCCCCGGGATTGATCAAGGTGAAGTCGGTCGACAGGGTGCCCAGGCGCGCCACGTGCTCGATGCGGCCCACCAGGTTCTGGTAGCTGGGGTTGTCCTCGTAGAGGATGGGGGCCCCAACCGTCTCCGTGTTGTCCACCAACAGGTTGACCCGGTAGCGGGTGAATCGGCCGTCCCCGGCGTCCACCGGGGAGTCCCCGCTGGGCTTGAAGAGCTCCGTGTTCTCGATGACGTCCTCGCGCACCGCCCCGAGATAGTCGAGGACCTCGGGCAGGTCTGCGTAACGCTGCTCCAGCTCTTTCAGCAGCTCCGACACCGTGACCCGGGTGACCTCCTGCTCCAGCTCCCGGAAGCGCTGGTGCATCTCCCGCTGCCAGAGCGGGACATGGGCCAGGATGGAGCCCAGCTCCTCCTTGATCTGCTCCATCGCCTCCTGGAAGCGGCCCTGCTCCTCCTCGGGCAGGTCGTTGAAGTCCTGGGGGCTGATCATGTGCCCGTCGCGAAGCGGCGCCAGGCTGTAGCCGGTTGGGGTATGGATCAGGGCGACATCACGCTCCACCGCCTTCTTTCCCAGCTCCTGGGCGGCGCTTTCCTCTCGCTGCTTGAAGGTGTCGGTGATCTCCTGGGCGCGGCGGCGGTACTCGTCGTTCTGCAGGGCGGTGGCCAGGGCATTGAGCAGGTCTTCCACCAGACGCTCCATGTCGTGGCGCAGGCCCCTGCCGCGACCCGCCGGAAGCTCCAGGGCGTTGGGCCTGTGGGGGTGCGCGAAGTCCGCCACATAGCACCAGTCCGGCGGAGGCTGCTGGGCCCGGGCCCGGGCCTGGAGGGCCTCCCGCACGGCCGTGTGGCGGCCGAGCCCGGTGGAGCCCATGACATAGAGATTGTAGCCCTCGTGCTCGATTCCGGTGGCGAAGGCGATGGCCTCCAGGGCCCGCTCCTGGCCGAAGGTCACCGGGATGGGCTCCAGCTCCGCGGTGGTCTCGAAGCTCAGGGCGGCGGCGTCGCAGGTGTGGCGGAGCCGCTCCGGATCCAGAGGCCGATGCGGGTGGGCGCTATGCTCGCTATCGGTCATCGCTATCGGTCATCGATGGCTGCCCCTTGACGACGCTCAGGCCACGACCCGGCGCCAGTAGGTGACGCGCCAGTAGTAGAGCACCGTGGTGTCCGGCCAGGGGTAGGAGTCGGCGTAGGGGGTGCCGCGGCGGGGCTCCTCGATGTTGTCCCTGGAGGGATCGATGGGGCGCCAGCCGTGGTCCAGGTCCTCCCACTCCAGGGGTTCGCGGGTCTGCCCCTGGGTGCGGCGCTCCGAGGCCCCGTAGTCGGCGAAGTTGCGCTGGGCCTCGGCGAGCGAGACCCGGTTGCTGCTGCCCGGCATGAGCGGGAAGCGGAGCTGGGTAAGGTCGTCCTCCCAGCCGCAGATGGGGCAGGTTTGATGGAAGCCGGGCTCCCGGTCGTGGACCCGGCGGCCGCAGCAGGGGCAGGGAAACTTTTCGGCGCCGATCATGGAGCGCGGCGCGAGCGGCGTTTTCTGCCCGATCCTGAGGCTGCGCCCGAGCGGGACGCCTTGGCCTCCCTGTGGGGCTCCTCTTGGCGCTCCCCCTTCGGTCGGGGGCCGCCCTTGGGCTGCGCACGTTTCTGGCTGGTGGGCTCCGCCAGGACGAAGTCGATCTTGCGATCATCGAGGTTGACGGCCGCCACCTGCACCCGCAGCCGGTCTCCGAGGCGGTAGACGGACCCGGTGCGCTCCCCGTGGAGCCGGTGTCCAATGGGATCGAAGTGGTAGTAGTCGTTGTCCAGGGCCGTGATGTGGACCAGCCCGTCGATATAGACCTCGTCGAGCTGCACGAAGATGCCGAAGGAGGTGACGCTGGTGATGGTGCCCTCAAAGCGTTCCCCGAGCTTGTCCTGCATGAACTCGCACTTGAGCCAGTCGCTCGCGTCCCGGGTCGCCTCGTCGGCCCGCCGCTCGGTGCCGGAGCAGTGCTCGCCGATCTGCTGGAGGTCCGACTTGCTGTAATCGACATCCGCGGCCGTAGCGCCCGCGAGCAACTGCTTGATGATGCGGTGAACGACCAGGTCCGGGTAACGGCGGATCGGGGAGGTGAAATGGGTATAGGCGGGGTAGGCGAGTCCGAAGTGGCCCACGTTGTCCGAGCTGTACATGGCCTGCTGCATGGAGCGCAGCAGCACCGTCTGGATGAGATGGCGGTCCGGCCTCTCCTTCACCTGCTCCAGCAGGGCCGCATAGTCCGCCGCGGTGGGCTTGGCGCCTCCGGGGAGACTCAGGGCGAGCTGGCCCAGGAACTCCCGCAGGTCGGTGAGCTTCTCCTCGCTCGGCAGGTCGTGGATGCGGTAGAGGCCGGGTACCTTCTTGCGCTCGAAGAGGCGCGCCGTGGCCACGTTGGCCGCCAGCATGCACTCCTCGATCAGGCGGTGGGCGTCGTTGCGGATCACCGGGACCACCGCGGCGATGCGCCCCTGCTCGTTGAAGACGAACTTGCTCTCGGTGGTGTCGAAGTCGATGGCGCCCCGCTCGGCCCGGGCCTGGTGCAGGACCTTGTAGAGCGCATGGAGCTCCTGGAGATGGGGCAGGACCTGGGCGTGCTCCTTGCGCAGCTCTAGATCCCCGTGCACGATCATGGCCGCGACCTTGTCGTAGGTGAGGCGCGCCTTCGAGCGCATGACCGCCTCGAAGAAGCGGGTGCGGGTCACCTTGCCGTCCTGACCGATGTAGAGCTCGGCGGCCATGCACAGACGGTCGACCTGGGGGTTCAGGGAGCAGAGCCCGTTGGACAGGACCTCCGGCAGCATGGGGATGACCCGGTCCGGGAAATAGACTGAGTTGCCCCGCTCCAACGCCTCCCGGTCCAGTGCGGTGCCGGTCTGCACGTAGGCCGAGACGTCGGCGATGCAGACCAGCAACCGCCAGCCCTTGGGCTTGCGCTCGCAGTAGACGGCGTCGTCGAAGTCCCGGGCGTCCTCCCCGTCGATGGTCACCAGCGGCAGGTGACGGAGATCCGTGCGGCCGGCCTTGGCGGACTCGGGCACCTCGGCGCTGAGACCGGCGATCTCCGCCTCCACGGCCTCCGGCCACTGCACCGGCAGGGCATGGGCCCGCACCGCGATGTCGGTCTCCATCCCTGGGGCCATGTGGTCACCCAGCACCTCCAGCACACGACCGAGGGGCTGGGTGCGCTTGGTGGGCTGGTCAGTGATCTCGGCCACCACGATCTGGCCCTGGGCGGCCCCGGAGAGTCGGTCGCTCGGGATGACGATGTCGTGGGAGAGGCGCTTGTTGTCCGGCACCACGAAGCCGACCCCGCCCTCCTGATAGAGCCGGCCCACCACACTGCGGGTCTTGCGCTCCAGGATCTCGACGACGGCGCCCTCAAGACGCCCGCGGCGGTCCCGGCCGCTGACCCGCACCACCACCCGGTCCCCATGGAACAGGGCCTTCATATCCTTCGGATACAGATAGAGGTCGTCGCCCCCGTCGTCGGGGCGCACGAAGCCAAAGCCGTCCTGGTGTCCGATCACCCGCCCGGCGATCAGGTCCCGCCGGTTGACGATGCAATAGGCCTGCTTGCGGTTGCGCAGGAGCTGACCATCGCGCTCCATGGCGGCGAGTCGGCGCTCCAGGGCGGTGAGATCGGCCTCCCCGCTGAGGTCCAGCGCCCGGGAGAGCTCGGCGAAGGGCAGGGGCGCGCCATTGGCGGTGAGCGTCTCGAGGATAAACTCCCGGCTGGGGATGGGGTTCTCGTATTTCTTCAGCTCCCGCTGGCGGTGGGGGTCCCGATCCCGGGCGGCTGCGGGCGGCTTTGAGCCGCGCCTCTGGGTGCGCTTCGCCTTCGCTGGCTGGGGGTCCCCAGGCTGGGGGGCTGCCGGTTGGGGGGATTCGGGCTGGGTCGGTTTGCGTCTTGCCACTGGTGTTGTCTGCTGTTGTCTGCGCTTCCTCAAATCGCGTTAGTCTAGCGTTGACAACCCCCACCTGTCTCTCTAACATGCGCGCTTCCGCTCGGCGGCCCCCGGCGTAAAGTACAAAAGCCCGGCCCCGCGCAGCCTCTGCCGAGGTGGCGGAATTGGTAGACGCGCTAGTTTCAGGTATTAGTGGGGCGACCCGTGGAGGTTCGAGTCCTCTCCTCGGCACCAATCTCCGATGAATCCGGCCTCGATTAGGCCCCGACAAGCTCGAAACGAAGGCGCTGTGCAAACAGCGCCTTTTTTGTTTTCAGCCCCTTGCACGATCGGATCGGTCTCAACGTGCGTCCCAGCAGCCGGGGATTGCGCGTCCATCACGGTGTGGTTCCCGGCTCATGAGTCGGAACGGAAAAGGGCCTCGGCGGCGCTGCGCAGGGCATCCACATCGGGTGTGTCGTTCCCGGCACGCGGAGCCTGCGCGGGCTCGAACCACTCGCAGAAGTTCGATCGGGTCTTGTCGATCACCCGCTCGACCTGAGGCTCCATGCACTCATTGGAGCGGCCCGGGGCATAGTGCCGGCAGTTGCGGCAGCAGTGGGTGGGCTTGCCGCAGGCGGGGCACTCGGACTCCCGCCCGTAGTCGAGCGCGGTGAGCCCGCCCCCGCAGTGCCAGCAATGGCCCCGAATCTCTCCAGTCGTCACCTGGCCCATGGCGCCCTCCGGTCTCTGCCCTGTTGGATCAACTCGCGTCCATGATCCGGCAATGGGCCCAGGCTCGCAAACCGCGCCGGTTCCCGGGCCGGCCACCAGTTTCAATGCATCAGGACGTCAAGCTCGAGGCGCCGATCGTGCTCCGCCTCCGGGACCAGACGGCGGATGCGGGCGCTCAGGCTTCGGCGGCGGGCAAGCAGCCGCGCGGCCACCAGGTTCTCGGTGCGGGGGAGATAGCCCAGCTTGGTGCCGCGCCAGTAGACCGCTACTGCGTCCGGGTCATGGGGATTGTCGCTCTCGGCGGTTAGGGAGAGGGTGGAGCCTCGGCTCAAGGCCGACCAGAGACGGGGGGCTGCATGGTGTCGAAACCCCGCCAGCCGGCTGTGCTGGATGACGAGGGGTTGGCGCAGGAGCTCCTCCCCGAGGCTCAAGGTTCCGCTTGGTTGGCTGCTTGATTTCGCGCTCGTCCGTCGTCCGGCCATGCGTGTCTCCCGCTGCGAGGGTGATCCGGTTCGGGATGCGCGAGAGTCTAGCGAGCCCGGTGGCTCAAAAGCTGAGCCCGTCGTGCTGACCCAGTTGCTGGATAAAAAGCTGCAGGCTGGTGCGCGTCATGCCCCGGCGTTCGCTGGCGTCCAGCTCCGAGCGGAACGAGTCCACGAAGACCAGCCCGGGGGTTGTGGGCGGTGACCTCCTGGACGATGCGCTCGACCACCCGGTCGAGATCATGTGCTCCCCCTACCACTCCAGCCGCGGCAGCTCGCGGAAGACCCTGCGCGTGCCCTCGAGCCACTGCCGGGTCAGCGCGTCGAAGTAGACGTCGCCCTCGGCGAAGCGGCGCTTCATCGTGACCCGCAGGCTGTCCCGCGCGTAGCACAGCAAGTCGATTGGCATGCCCACCGAGAGGTTGCTGAGCATCGTCGAGTCGAAGGACACCAGCACGCACTTGGTTGCGTCTTCCAGGGTCGCACTGGAGCTCACCCCCAGGTCGAGGATCGGCTTGCCGTACTTGGCCTCTCCGGTCTGCAGGAAGCTAGTGTCGGTGCCGGCCTCGATGAAGTTACCCTCGGCATAGAGCCGGAACAGCCGCATGTCCTCACCGGCAATCTGGCCGCCGAGGATGAAGGACGCGTTGAACTTCAGACCGCCGGTCTCCAGGAAGGGGCCGTCGCGACGCTCGATGTCGCGCATCGCATCCGACACCAGATTAGCCACGTCAAACAGCGAGTCGACGCTCCAGATGTGTGGCGGATCAGCAGTGGCTCGCCGGCGCAGCAGGTTGATCACCGTCTGCGTGGCCGCCAGGCCGCCTGAGCTCAGCAGCACCAGCACCCGATCGCCCGGGCGATCGAACACCGTCATCTTGCAGAAGGTGGCGTAGTTGTCGACGCCTGCGTGGGTGCGCGAGTCGCTGGCGAAGATCAGGCCCTCGTCGAGCTTGACGCCGACACAGTAGGTCATGGCCCGGCGACCTCGTCGGTCCAGACCTTGAAGCGCTCCAGGGTGTTTGGCCCGAAGGTGCTGGCGAGGGCTACGTCGCAGGCGTCGCGGCCGCGGGCGATCAGCACACGGCCGATGCGCGGCGTGTTGTTGCGCGCATCGAAAGTGTACCAGCGGTCTCCCAGGAAGGCCTCGAACCAGGCGGCGAAGTCCATGGTCCCGTACGGCGGCTCGGTGCCCATGTCGCCGAGATAGCCGGTGCAGTAGCGGGCCGGGATGTTCAGGCAGCGGCACAGCGTGATCGCCAGGTGGGCATAGTCGCGGCAGACACCCCGTCCCTCCTGGTACGCCTCCCAGGCCGAGCGGGTGGGGCGTGCATGGGGGTAGCCGAACTCGATGTGCCGGTGGACGAAGTCGCAGATCGCCTGCACCCGTGCCCAGCCGGTCGGCCCGTGGCCAAACTGCTGCCACGCGATGTTGGACAGTAGGTCCGTCTCGCAATAGCGGCTTCCCAGCAGGTAGACCAGGGTCGATTCGGGCAGGTGCTCGACCGGCGTCTGCGTGGCCCCCGGGGCCACGACGTCGGGCAGCCCGGTGTCGTTGACCAGCGCATCGGTGCTCAGCACGAAGCGCCCCGGCGGCGCAACCAGGCGGCTGCACCAGTTGCCGAATAGGTCGCGATACGCGGTGACCGGCACCGCCGGGTGCGTGACGAGATAATCCGGTCTCACCAGGTCCGACGCCCGCGAATAGTGGATGTTGAGCGCCAGGATCATCGGCGTCGGGCCGGGGCACTGGTACTCCATCTCGAAACCGACACGAATTTGCATCTTTGTCGCCGCTCCATTGTTGCTGAGCCGGAATCGCACGCTCAGGCGCGCCAATCGCCGCCCGACTTGCGCCGCGCTGTCAGGTCGCGAGATCGGGGCGGACCCCGGGGCGTAGGTTCACGTTGGTTGCCTCGAAGTGCGCCCCGGGAGGCGGCCCGGGCGATCGC
>JBGSUY010000416.1:0-4596 GCA_041753195.1 Chromatiaceae bacterium | reverse complement strand
TGCGCTACCTGCTCCATGGGAGACCCTGAGCCCGTGGGCAGAACTCAGAAGGCACGGGTCGGCTGTCGGGCGCGCTGCGACCGAGCCGCGTCCTCCTTGGCCCTTGGCCCTCGGCCCTTGGCCCTTCACCCATGAGCCGCCTGGAACGACTCTATTCCCCACCCGAGATCGGCGCCCCCGGCAAGCGCGAGGCTCGGGCGAGGCGCCGCGACCTCCTCTTGGCTGGACTCTTCGTGCTCGCCATGGGTGCCGTCGCCCTGGCCGCCCTCGCGCTGGTGATCCCCGGTCTCTTCGGCGGTCACTATCGGCTGCAATCCTATTTTCTGGACGCCCGGGGACTGGACCCGGGGATTCAGGTGATCCAAGAGGGCTACGTCATCGGTCTGGTGGAGCGCGTCTCACCGGTGTTTCCCGGGCGAGACCCGGACGCCGACCGTTGCCCGCCATCTCCCGTCGGCGGGCCCGACCCTTCCCCGGCCCTGCCCTGCTTCCGCGCCACCCTGCGCATCCGCAACGACTGGCCCGTGCCCAAGGACAGCCAGGCCCAGCTCGGGTCCTCGGGTCTACTGTCCGGTGACGCCGTCAAGGTGCGGCCGGGGTCCTCCTCGGAGCTGCTGGCGGATGGGGCCGTGATCGACGCCAAGGGGCGGGAGCTGGACCTGATGGCCCAACTGTCCGGCCTCACGGACTCAGTAAATGGGTTGGTGGAGGGCACCATCAAGCCGGCCCTGGACAGCATCGGCTCCCAGATCAAGACCATCGAGACCCTGCTCGGCAGCGGCGGGGACCAGGGGCAGAACCGGGAGCGCCTGGCCGGCGCCTTCGAGAGCCTGCGCAAGCTCTCGGCGGACCTGGAGCGGGCGGTCGACGTGGAGAAGATCGCCGCCATCCTGGGTTCGGTGGAGCAGATGTCCGCCCACCTGGCCCAGGTGTCCTCCAGGCTCACGGGCAGCACGGAGGAGGTGCAGAAGACGGTGAAGAACTACGGCGACCTGGCCAAGGACATCCAGGGCCTGGTGGTGGACAATAAGCCGGCGCTTCAGCGCTCCCTGGACGACACCCAGTTCCTGCTCCAGGAGCTGTCCGCGGCCCTGACCCCCATCCTCACCAACATCGAGGATGCTACCCACAACCTCTCCGCCCTGGCGCGGGACCTGCGCCGGGATCCGGCGGTGATCATCAAGGGGCGTAAGGTCGAGGAGCAGACGCCGTGGTTCCAATGAGGCGGTGGCTCGTCGCTCCGGTTCTGCGTTGGCGGGCGGCGGTGCTGGTGTCGCTCGTCCTTTCACTCCTGGGGTGCGGCTCGTCCCAGCCGGTGCGGCCGGACCGCTTCTACAGCCTGGAGCCTCCGGTGCTGGAGGGGCCGAGCGGAGCACCGGCGCCCGTGGTCCTGCTGGTCAACAACCTGGGTGCCCGCGGTTTTCTGGGGGGGCGGGCCATCGTCTACCGCACCAGTGACCAGCCCCTGGTCGCCCAGCGGTACGAGGAGCTGCTGTGGGAGGATCCGCCGACGCGCGCCATCGCTTATGCCCTGGTGGGCGCCATCCGTTCGGCGGGCGTGGTGGATACGGTGGTCGTCCTGGCGGACCGGGCGCGTTTCGACCTCCTGCTCGGCGGCGAGGTGGAGCGCTTTGAGCACCTGCCCACGGACAGTCCCCCGCGGGTGGCGGCTACCATCAACCTGGCCCTGGTCCGGGCGGAGGACCGCAGTACCCTGGCGAGCCGCCAGTACAGTGGCGAGGAGCCGGTGGGGGGCGACACCCCGGACGCCATGGCGGAGGCCTTCAACCGCCTGACCGGCCGGCTGGTCGCCGAGGTGGTGCGGGACCTCCAGGCCCTGAAGCAGCGCCTCGCCAATAAGCCGGCGCCTCAGGCCAAGTCGGGCAAGAAGTTGGGCCCAAATGAACGCGATTGAACGCAAATGCTAGGAGACGCTATTGCCTCGGTCGTACGGCGACGGCATGCGCAGGCCCTCACCGGTGACTGACTCGGGCCCCCAGGACCCCTTTGCCGGGCTCTACCCTTCGGGCGTCGAGGCCTTGCGGGTGGCCTGGCACCACCTACGCATCCCGGGGCCACCGCCGGACTACGGACTGCGGGGCGAGGAGCTGCACCACCCGGATCCGCGCCGGCGCTTCGCCCGCCGGTCCATCCAGTTCCTGGACTGTGCATCGACCGAGGACCAAGGCTGCGAGACCCTGGCCCTGATCGATAAGGCCTCTCCCCATAGCCTCTTCGACCTCATGTTGTCGGAGGTCTCCGCGTCCTCCAAGTCGACGGCGGCGGACGTGAGTGCGCAGACCGGCCTCACCCTGTGGCGAACGGGTCTCAACTTCGTCCGTTTCTGTGCACAGGCCGCGGTGGCCGACGAATTCGGGCTCTCGGGGGGTGAGCTGCACCTCGCCCTGAACTGCGACCCCCACACCTGGGACCGGGAGAGCGTCCAGGCCGCCAAGCAGTTCCATCTGCATCTGCTCTACTGGGACGCCCCGGCACTCGAGCCTGTGAGCCATGCCCAGCGCCTGGGGGAGGTCGCCGACCGGCGGCTGCGCCGCCAGGCCCTGGATCCCCTGAGCTTCCTCGGGGCGCGGCTGGTGACGGAGGCCCTGGAGGGACTCGACCTGGACGTCCCGGGGGCGTCGCTCCTGCCGGTCAACGACGCAGCCGTCCTGCGTGGCGAGCGTCCTTTGGGCGGCGTCATGGTGCTGCCGGGCTGGGGAGTTCTGGAGTCTCACGGTTTCGAGGACCTGATGCGGCGTATTCACCGGCGCCTGGAGTGGCTCGCCGCCCTGTTGCTCGAGACCTTCACCGGACTCGGGGGGACTCCGCGACCCTGGTACCGGCACCCCTTGCTCCCAGGGCGGGAGATCGGGGCGCGGATCGCCCGGCTGCCGTTCAGCGACGGGGCCAAGGATGGATTGATGGACCTCGCCGGGGCCTTGCGCGGCATAGCTCCGGGCACCGCCCGCTGGCTTGCCCGGGCCACGCCGGCCCGACGGATGGGCCTCATGACCCTGAACCAGCCCGCCTATGCCATGAACCTCCACGCCATGGGGTCGCAGGGGCATCCGCTCGCAGAGGGGGCCCAGCTGCACCTCATTATCCAGCCCAAGCTCTTCTCCGGCATCGGGGGGGCCGGTCTGCTCACCTTGGGCGGGGTGCCGAGCGTGCGGGTTCTGCGGGGACAGGGCGCCTTCAGCGCAGATCAGTGGCAGCGGCGCGCCCAGTTCCAGCGGGCCTTCGCCTGCTTCAACCAGGAGCACCTCCAGGGGGCGGAGGAGGCACTCCGAGAGGCGGTGCGGCCGTCACCGGTGCGGCACTTCGCCGGACCCGCCCTGGGGTGGGTTGCCTGAGCCCTGTATTGGGCACTGGGGCCCCCGATCCGCACCATGGACTTCTCCGAATTTGCCCACCTCTGGGTCCTCTTCTCCCTGGCCTCGGCCTTCTTCCACGCCTCCCGGCTTGCGGTCACCAAACGGCTCTCTTTGAGCTTCTCAACCGAGATCCTGACCCTCTACGTGAACCTCGCGAGCCTGGTGGTGATCCTGCCCCTGGGAATCTGGCATCACGACTTTCCCTTCCACGATCCGACCTATCTGATGGCGGTGGCGTGCGGCGGGGTGCTCTCGGGGCTCGGCGGCTGGTCACTCAACGCGGCCCTGCACCGGGCTGAGGTCTCCCTGGTAGGCCCCGTCATGACCCTGACCCCGGGATTCGCAATCATCATCGAATGGCTGCTGACCGGGGCCCTTCCCGGGTCCCTCGGCCTCGTGGGCGTCCTGTTGCTGGTGGCGGGCGGATACATCCTGAGCTGGAGTGGCGAAGGATCCGGCTGGTATCGGCCCTTCAAGCGCCTGCTGCTGGAACCGGGCAGTCTACTCGCCACCCTGGCGGCGGCCTGCTTTGCGGCGGCCAGTGTGTTCGGGCGCATCGGCATCCAGTTGAGCGACCCCCTGTCCTTTTCGGTTGTGGTCGCGGTGGTCAACCCCCTGATCCTCTGGATCCTTTTCACCCTGATGGACCGAGACTTCCACACCCGACTGGTCACCCCGGACCTGCGCCGGGAGGTGCGCCCCTTGCTGCTGCTGGGGCTCCTGTTCGCCCTGATGCGCATCGCGGATCAGATCGCGCTAAGCCTGACCCTGGCCTCCTACGCCATGGCGGTGAAGCGCACCGCCGGGGTCTTCTCCGTCCTGCTCGGGCACTGGTTCTTCGCGGAGCGCTATATGGCCATCAAGCTGGTGGGCTCCGCGGTGATGCTCCTGGGCGTCCTGGCCCTCACCCAGGACTAGGACGCGGCGGCCGGGCTGGGGGTGAGCACCGCGGGCTGCCCGTTCCAGGGGGCCACACGGAGCAGGAGCAGCATGCCCGGGATGGCCAGGACGAAGCAGAGCCAGAAGAAGGTGGTCCACCCCATCAGTTCCACCAGCCAGCCCGCGGAGGCGTTGATGAAGGTGCGGGGCACGGCCATCAGGCTGGTGAAGAGTGCGAGCTGGGTGGCCGTGTAGGCCGGGTGGGTGGTATGAGCCATGAAGGCGACGAAGGCGGTGGTGCCGAGCCCGGCGCCGATCGCCTCGCCCGCGATCACCAGCGCCA
>JBGSUY010000415.1:0-6832 GCA_041753195.1 Chromatiaceae bacterium | reverse complement strand
GGCGGCCGGGAAGGTCGAGCACGGGCCCTCCCCTGCCGAGCCCCCGGCGCCCCGGCGAGGCGTCGATCTTGCCGCCATGCGCGAGGCCATCGCCGCCGCCATGGTACGGTCCAAGCGCGAGATCCCTCACTATTATCTCAGCCAGACCATCGATCTGACCCCGGCGACTGACTGGCTCGCCCGGCGAAACGCCGAGCGGCCCCCGGAGCGGCGCGTCCTGATGGGGGTTCTCTTCATCAAGGCGGTCGCCCTGGCACTCAAGAGGTTCCCGGAGCTTAACGGCTTCGACCGGGGAGGACGCTTCGAGCCCGCCGCGGGCATCCATGTGGGCAGCGCCACTGCCATCCGCGGCGGTGGTCTGGTGGCGCCGGCCATCCACGATGTCGACAAGCTCGACCTGGACACCCTGATGGACCGCCTGCGCGACCTGGTGGCTCGCGTGCGCGCCGGCACCCTGCGCAGCTCCGAGCTTGCGGACCCGACCATCACCGTGTCCAGCCTGGGCGAGCGTGGCGTGGACCGGCTCTACGGCATCATCTACCCGCCCCAGGTCGCCATCGTCGGCTTCGGCACCCCGAGCGCCCGGCCCTGGGTGGTGGCGGACCGGGTGCTCCCTCGCACCCTGGTCACCGCGACCCTCTCCGCGGACCACCGTCACAGCGATGGGCACCGCGGGGCACTCTTCCTGGCCGAGGTGGGCCAGCACCTGCGGGAGCCCGAGACCCTATGACCGCCACCGAGATGACCCTCGATCGCCTCAGGGCCGCCGCCTTGGAGGAGCTCCTCAATGTCGCCCCAGACCTCGCCGAGGAGGCCATTGCCCCCGACACGGATCTGCGCGCGTCCCTTGACCTGGACTCCATGGACTTCGTCAACTGGGTCGCCGCGCTCCACCGACGACTGGGCGTCGACATCCCGGAGCTGGATTACCCCAAGCTCCGCACGCTCGATGCGACTGCCACCTATTTGAGGACTCGCCTGGAGGCGGGTCAGTGCACATCGCAGTGAACGATCGGTGGCCTGGAGGTCGTGCGCCTCAGATGCCGTAGCGGACCTACAGGCGGGAGGCCGCGAGCTCGCGATCATCGCCCGCCCAGACCTGGGCGAACTGCTGGTGCGCCCGATCGGCCTCTGCGCTCTTGCCCTGCGTCCGCAGGCTCTGCGCGAGTCCCATCAGCGACCAGCCGTTGGCCGGGTAGACCTCCAAATCCTTTCTGTACACCGCCTCCGCGTCCGTTGCTCGCCCCAGCGAGAGCAAGGCCGCGCCCAGGTTGTGGCGGGCCGGCACGTACCAATCGGAGGGCTCGACATAGGTCAGGGCGTCTTCCATTTGCACGGCCGTCTCCAGGTGCCTTAGCGCTGACTTGGACTCGCCACGGGCGAGCGCCAGCTCTCCGCTCAGCACCTCGCGGGCGATGGCGAGGACTTGCGCCATGGTGTTGATCTCCCAGAGGCGCGTCGCGGCCATTTCCGGGTCGTCGGCGATCTCGGTCAGCCGTTTGAGGGAGGCGGCCGCCCCATCCAAATCACCGGTACGCACCTGCGCCAGTCCGTGCGCATAGCTCCAGATCCCATTGGGATAGATCAGGTCCTGCGCCGGTGCCGGCTCGGCAAGGAGCGCATCCCAGCGCCCGAAGCGGACCCAGGCGAAATAGGGCATGGACCAGAAGTGCTGCAGCGTCGCGTAACCCGGCTCACGCATGAGCTTGGTGTCCTGGTGCTCGCGGATGTGGAGGGACGCCGTGAGGGCCTTCTCCGCGTCGCCAATGAAGCTTGCCGCGGCGGCGAGGAAGTGGTGGTTGTGGGGGACATAGGCGACCGGATAGAGCCCTTGGGCGTGGCACTGTGCAATGTAGGCATTGTCCGCCAAGACGGCCTTTTCGTTGGCGGTGACGGCATCGGCATAACGGCCGACTCGGATATAGATGTGTCCGGGCATATGCACCAGGTGCCCGGCACCTGGGACGAGATCACCCAGCCGGTCGGCCGCGGCGATGCCGCGCTCCGGGTGGACCTTCTCCACCGCGTGGATGTAGAGATGGTTTGCCAGGGGATGATCCGGGGCGGCCGCCAGCACCCGCTCCAGGGTCTCGAGCAGGGTCAGGGTCGCCGGCTTGGGCGAGCCGTCGGGCTCCCAATAGGCCCAGGGCATGGTATCCATGAGGGCCTCGGCGTAGAGACTGGCCGCGTCCGTGTCCTCTGGGAAACGCCGGGCGAGGTCCCCCATCGCCTGCGCATAGGCACGATCGAGCGGACCGCGGTCATCCGGTGGGGACTCGGCGTAGCGCTTGGTCAGGGCCTCGATATAGGCCCGCTCGGGCTCGCTCACCTGTGCCGCCAGGGCCAGTGCCTGCTGGGCGGCCTCATAGGCGCGCGGATTGTCGGCAGGATCCATCCCCGCATTGATGTTGGGTCCCAGCACCAGGGCCTCGCCCCAGAAGCACATGGCGCACGCGGGGTCGAGTGCCTGCGCCTGCCGGAAGGAGCGCGCGGCCTCCTTGTGATTGAAGCCAAAGGACAGGACCAGTCCTTGATCGAAGAAGGCCTGGGCCTCCGGGGAGGACGTGGTGATCGGGTGGTGATGCCGCCCCAACCCCTCGAGACGTGGAGCGATGGGCTGGTCCTCCGCCGTGACGGGCAGGGGCACCGCAAACGGCAACGTCAGCAACACGCTGACACAAATCGTGGCTAATGATGGCTTGGTCATGGAACCTCCCTCTTTCGGCGTGCTCGCACGACGAACAGGGCGCCTCACGTGGCGCGCGGTTGAGCTAACACAGAAAAAGACTAGCCCACTAAACCGCTCACGACGCTCGGATATTCCACGACATGTCTGTGTATTCAGATCAGGACCGCGCCGTGAGGCCAGCAGCCCCCGTCGTGCTAGAAGGTCGCTATTTCTCCCGTGGATAGGGCCAGGCCATGATGCCACCCTCCATCACCTTGACGTTGCGCCAGCCGTGGGCATTGAGGATGGCGGCACCCTCGTAGCCGCGCAGTGAGATCTTGCAGTAGAGGATGATCTCCTTGTCCTTATCCTGCGGCAGCTCGCCCAGGCGCCCGCGCAGGGCCCCCAGGGGGATCAGGGTCTCGCCGATACCCAGGCGCATCTCCTCGAACTCCAGGGGGCTGCGGGTGTCGAGGATGAAGCAATCGGCGCCCCTGTCGATGCGCCGCTTGACCTCCGTGGCGGAGAGACCTTGCATACGCCCCGCGAGCTTGTTCTCCATGACGTGGGCCGCGACGATCACGTGGTCCAGGGCCAGTGAATAGGGAGGGGCATAGGGCATATCGGCGTTGACGAGGTCGCCCACGGTCAGGTTTCCGCGAATCGCCATGGCCACGGTGGCGACGCGCTTGCTCACGTCCCCGGGGCCGATGCATTGGAAGCCCAGGATGCGACCGGTCTCGCGGTCCGCCACCAGCTTGCTGATCAGGAGCTTACCGCCCATGAAGACGGGGATGTCCAGCCCCGAGATGGTCGCGGTCTCGATGTCGCTCCAACCCAGCTCCTGGGCCTGCTGGGCCGAGATCCCGGTGAAGCCCACGGTGTAGTCGAAGATCTTGCAGATGCCGGAGTGGACGATGCCTGGGAAGCGGGCGCTGCCAGGCTGGACCACGTTTTGCCCGGCCACCCTGCCCTGCAGGTTGGCGAGATCGCCATAGGGAGCCCGCACCTTGCGCCCGGTGATCAGGGAGGTGCACTCCACGCAGTCGCCGACGGCATAGACGTCTGGATCGGAGGTCTGCATGTGCTCGTCGACCTGGATACCGCCGGCCTCGCCGATCGCGATGCCGGCGGCCTGGGCGAGCCCCACATTGGGTCTGACCCCAACGGCCACGACGGCGAGCTGGCAGGGCAGCTCGGTGCCGTTGTCGAGCTTGACCCCTGTGAGCCGCCCGTTCTCACCGAGAAACTCCGCCACGCCGTTCCCGACGATGATGTCGGGACCGTGCGCGCGGACGTGCCGCTCCACTAGCTTCGCCAAGTCTGGGTCCAGGAAGGGCAGGATCTGGCGCATCTTCTCGATGACGGTGGTGTGGATGCCCGCCAGGCGCAGGGCCTCGCACACCTCGAATCCGATCAGACCGCCACCGACCACGATCGCCTTGTCCGCTGCCTTCTGATCCCGAACCGCGCGCAGGGCGTCCGCATCGGCCATGGAATGGAGGGTATGCACTCCCTCGAGCTCGAAGCCCGGGGCGGACGGGCACACCGGCGTCGCCCCCGTGGCGATGACCAATCGATCATAGGGGACGGTATGACGCTCATCGCTTGGGAGGTGCTTGTAGGTGACCGTCTTGGAGGCCCTGTCGATGTGCACTGCCTCGCACTCCACCAGCGCCTCGATGTGTTTGGCCTTGCCGTAGAAGGCCGGGTCGCGGACGATCCCGGCGGGGGTGCAGATCAAAAGGTTGCGGTCGTCGAAGGTGCCGCCGACATAGTAGGGAAAGCCGCAGGACGCCATGGAGAGGTCCGGCTCCCGTTGGATCAGGGTGATCTGGGCGTGCTCGTCCATGCGCCTTGCTTTGGCGGCGGCCTTGGGGCCAGCGGCGGGGCCGCCGATGACGACGATGCGGAGGGGTTGCGAGGACATGAGGAGGCTCCTTGACGTGGCGGCGGGGAAATAGGGCCAGGATCGACGGCGACGGATCTCTTCGATCCACCCAACGCGCCATCGTTGCCCCTGCCAGCGAGTCTGACCCTGACGCGGCGACGGGGAATTGACGATGCGCAACCCCCTGGCTGGACCGTCCTGATGTCGATCAACCGAACCTAAGGACCGATGAGGATCATCGACGTCAGCCCGACCATCCACGGCGCTGGAAGACCGACGAGCGCCCTGTGCGCTGGCCAAGGGGACCCCTAGCGGGCCCGGAGGGCGCGGCCCACTAGGATTATTTCCTCAACTGGATCAGGAGATTGCGGATTGTCATAGGCGTCGCAAAGGGCCGCGTCTATTCTCGCCGCCAGGCTCTTCGTGCCTAGCCTGACCCTGGCCCGCAGGGGCCGAGCCCAGGTCCTCAGAGCGTCCCACTAGCGAGAAAAACGCCGATGTTCGATTCCACGATGGTCGAGCTCTCGCGCTGGCAATTTGCCGCCACCGCGATGTACCACTTCCTGTTCGTGCCCCTGACCCTGGGGCTGTCCTGGATCCTGGTGATCATGGAGTCCGTGTATGTCATGACCGGACGCGAGATCTATAAGGACATGACCAAGTTCTGGGGCAGGCTGTTCGGCATCAACTTCGCCCTGGGGGTCACCACGGGGCTCACCATGGAGTTCCAGTTCGGGACCAACTGGGCCTATTACAGCCATTATGTGGGGGACGTCTTCGGGGCGCCCCTGGCCATCGAGGGGCTCATGGCCTTCTTCCTGGAGTCCACCTTCATCGGGCTCTTCTTCCTCGGCTGGGAACGGCTCACCAAGGTCCAGCACCTGACCGTCACCTTTCTCACCGCCCTGGGCTCGAACCTCTCCGCCCTGTGGATCCTGATCGCCAACGGCTGGATGCAGAACCCGGTCGGCTCCGAGTTCAGCTACGAGACCATGCGCATGGAGATGGTGAGCTTCTGGGAGGTCCTGATGAACCCGGTGGCCCAGGCGAAGTTCGTCCATACGGTGGCGGCGGGCTATGTGACCGCCTCCATGTTCGTGCTCGGCATCAGCGCCTGGTACATGCTCAAGGGCCGGGACCTGGCCTTCGCCAAGCGCTCCTTCTCGGTGGCGGTGGGCTTCGGGCTCGCCTCCATCCTCTCGGTCATCCTGCTGGGGGACGAGTCCGGCTATGAGGTGGGCGACGTCCAGCGGGCGGAAACTGGGGACGGACAACGATTACTCGCCGACTCACCCCGCCCGCTGACAACGGCCGCCGACGTTGCTGAGCCAGTCGTCGTGGCGACTCGTGAGCATCGCCGAGGGTCTACCCGCGCGCGACGGCGGCGGCTGGCCATCGGGCCGCCTCCGTCACGTTCGGTGTGGGTAGAGGGCAGCAGGGCCGCTCAGGCCTAGCCAATCTGGGGACTCATTCCGGGGATGGACGACGTTTAGCCTCACCGTCATCAAATCACTCGCTAAGGCGCAAAAGAGGCAAAACCGTCCGAGGCAACAGGCCTGATATCGACGGATTTATGCCCTTGTTCATTTTCTTCGCTTCACCTTATGGGATACCGATTAACGTCGTAGCCCCACCGCAGCCTACAGGCGACGCCTGGCACCCTGTTCTAGGCGCATTCTGCCGTGCTAACCCCCGATAGGACGTGCACGCATTCGCGGTTGCGGCGACCAGCACAGTGGAAGAAAAAAGGCGAGGCGTTTCACGGATTTTCTCAGTGCTCTTGACCCCGGTGCTGCACGGCAAATGATAGAGGGGCCATTTTCCTCCAGCTTGTCCGGAAATGCCAACGTGTCGCCTTCGCGCGCCAAACGTAAACCGACTACCCGCGCGGGCGGACAATTGGCGAAGGTGCGCGCTACTCAGTTGGCCTCGAGTACCCGCATCTTCTTTAGTCTCGCTGAGCGGCATGGGATGGCCCCCTTGTTGGTCTTTCACCAGGCGGGACTCGATCCCGGCCAACGCGACTCGATCAGCCCCTCGGTGTCGCCCGCCGAGACCACCAGGCCGCCAGGACGGAGCCCGAGAGGTTGTGCCATACGGAGAAGATCGCCCCGGGCAGGGCCGCGGCGGCGGAGAAGTACTTGACCGCCAGGGCCACGGCGAGGCCCGAGTTCTGCATACCCACCTCGATGGCCAGGGTGCGGGCCCGCATCTCGTCCTGCCCGGTGAGCCGCGCCAGGCCGTAGCCGGCGGCCAGCCCGGCCCCGTTGTGC
>JBGSUY010000414.1:0-5947 GCA_041753195.1 Chromatiaceae bacterium | reverse complement strand
GTGGTCGCGATGGGTCCGATGGTGAGCCTGCCGCCCTCGAGCGTGAAGCCGCTCATGTAGCGGTTGCAGCCGTCGGACCCGCCCAGGGTGCCGTCTTCCCGCAGCTCGAGGGTGATTTGCGCGCCGGCGAGGGCCGAGACGATGGCCTGTTTGCCGTTGTTGTAGGCAACGAGTTGCCAAACCGGCCCGGCGAGGGGCAGGGGCGCCAGCACTGCGAAGCGCAGGAGCAGCCCCCCATCCGCGTCGAGCAGCTCCAGCCGATCGGCGGTGAGGCGATGGGATACCACCAACCTCAGCGCGGCGTGGACCGCCTGCTCCTGCCCCATCAGGGGCTCCGGACAGGCCATCATGGTGCTGGCCATGGGGGGCTCGAAACGGAGGCTGTCACCCTCCTGGATGTAGTCGCCCATCAGGCGATTACAGCCGGCGCTGCCGCTCACCCGACCGCCCTCGAAGCGCAGGCGGGCACGCCCCTGGGGGTCGTCCAGCTCCACGAGGGCGCCGCCGGCGCTATAGCCCAGGAGCATCCAATCGACGCCTTCCAGAGACCCCGCCGCCCGGATGGCCTGTGCGGCCGTCGGGGCATCGGGGGCCGAAGGACTGGTCTCGACCCCGGCCTCGACCGGTGCGGAGTCGCCTCCGACGGCGCCGACGGGCAACGGGATCAGACTCAGTCCCAGCACGAGCGGCTTCAGGATCGGGGCCAAGGAGAAACGGGCAACGGCAGGAACCATCGGGACCATCCATTCAGTTATGATTGTGACGCATCGCGGGGGCCGCCGGTCTGGGCCCCCGGGCGAGCCTCGATGCCTAGTTTAACGGCGGCGAGGTCAAGTCCAAACCCCGGAATGCCGAGTTTCCGGTTCCCCCGTGCGGCACCTACTTGAGTCGATCCCGCGGAAACCCTTACGCTTTGGCCATGGGATCCACAACCGGCCGAAACTTCGCCCTTTGCCTCTCATCGGCGCTGGTCCTTGCGGTCCCCTCGGGGGAACCACTGGGCTCGGATGCCCTGCCGGAACCCCTCGGCCTGGAGCAGGCCCTGAGCCTGGCGGACGGCCACCCGCGCCTCGGCGCATCTGCCGGGACAAGTTCCCTGCTGCCGCGCCGCCAGCCGCTCTACCTGGACTGCCATCATCTGGCATTCACCGGCAAGGCGATCGACCCGCAACGCAACCGCCCCCTGGAGGCCCTGATCGAGCCCGCCGTCGCCCAGCGCCTGGAGGTCCTGGCTCGATTTCTGGACGTGCTGCTCGCCGACCTCGCCTTCTCGCGCTATGACGAGGCCATGGCCGTGGCCTACATCCAGTTCGACCGGGCCTCGGTTCGGCGCGAGCTCGGCCAGTTCTCGGATCTGGCGGTGCTGGAGCTGGAGTCCACCTATCAGGAGATATTGCACGAGCGGGCCGCGAGCCAGATCGGCCAGCAGTTCAGCCGAACCCTGCTGGCTCAGGCCCTCAACCGTCCCGGGTATCTGCCCCGGGAGCTCCTCAAGCCGGAGATACCGACTGTGCCGGAGCCCCTGCCGGAGACCCCGACCCTGATGGAAGAGGCCCTGGCCCGGAACGGCGCGGCCCGTGCGCTGATGGAGGACGCCAGCGGCCCGGATCGCGAGCTCATCCGGCTGGAGCTGGCGCAGCAGCTCGCCGAGCTCCTGATGCGCCTGCGGGCCCTGGCGGCGGCGGAGCGTCAGGTGCAGACCGAAACCGCCTACCGAGACCTCAAACTGGACGAGAGCCGCACACTCTACGACCAGGAGGTGACCGCGGACCTGGGCTACTCCATGAGCCAGCAGACCATGACACGCATGCGCGAGCGGCGCATCGCCTACTGCCGGGCGCTGGCCTGGGCCGAGGTCCAGGCGCTCACCGGCAAGCCCATCTGGCCCATGGGGGACACTGCCCAATGACGCGCCTGCAACCGATCCTCGCCAGCCTGTTCCTCGCCCTCGCCACCCAACAAGCCGCCGCCCAGGAGCTCAAGGGCTGGCTGGAATGGGTCCACGAGGTGGAGATGCGGGTGGTGGAGAACGGGGTGGTGGAAGAGGTGGCCGTGAGTGCCGGCCAGCACGTCAGCAGGGGGGATCTCCTGCTGCGCATGGACCAGCGAGAGGCCCAGGCCAACCTGCTCCAGGCCCGGGCCCGGGTGGCGCAGGCTCGGGTGGAGTCTGAGGACGCGGAGCGCGAGCTGGGACGTGCCCAGGAGCTGTTCGACCGGGGCCTGATCGCCATCGAGGAGCTCAAGGACGCCCAGCTCAAGCAGGTCGCCGCCACCGCCGAGGAGGAGGCCGCCAAGGCCGCGGAGGCCGCGGCCGCCGTGGCCCTGGAGCGGACTGAGCTGCGTGCCCCCTTCGATGGCATCGTGGTGGCGCGCAACGCCTGGAATGGGGCCGTGATCTACAAGACCCTCCAGCAGGAGCCCCTGATCGTCGTCGCCCCGGACGAGCGGATGCTCGCCCGCGCCCTGGTGACGGCCCCGGTCCTGCGTCGCTTCCAGCCCGGCCAAAAGGTGAAGGTGCGGGTCAACAACGCGGTCCGGGATGCCCAGATCTACAGCCTGGGGGTCCAGTCCGTGCGGGTGGAGCTGGAGGGGGCCGTCTACTACCTGGACGCCATCTTCGAGCGCAAGGCGAGCGAGCTCCTGCGGCCCTCCGAGACGGTTCAGATCATCGTGCCCTGACCGAGCGGCGCCCTTCATCGGGCGAACAAACCCCATGCCGTTGGCCTAACCCCGGCGCGAGGCAGTCCCGTGTTTGTAACTTGGGCTTGACACATCTAGGGAAAACCCTATAGGTTAGAAAAAAAAGATACTCTGCGTCACCACTGCACATGCTTGCCTTCAAGACCTGGGCGATTGCCGCCCTGGGCCTTGCTGTATCGGCCCCCATTGATCCGGCTTTCGCTCGTGAGATCGATCGCACCGCCCCGGTGATGGCGTCGGCGGCTGCCGACCCCCCAACGACCAACGGCTCCTCGGATTCCGAACCAGGTGGATCCCCTAAGGACCAATCAGCGGACCCGCCCGGGGGCGCCAGCCCTATCGGCTCCTTCATCAGCGCCTTCCTGAGAATCGATGTCGGCGAGGGAAAGCGGCTGCGCCTACCCGGGCTCGACCAGCCGGAGCTCGAGGCTTCTCTGCGCTGCCTCGCGCTGAATATCTATCACGAGGCCCGTGCGGAGCCTGAAGCGGGTCAGCAAGCCGTGGCCGCCGTGACCCTGAACCGCGTCGCCTCGCCGGCCTTCCCCAACTCAGTGTGTCAAGTCGTCAAGCAGGGCGGGAGGAAACTCAACCGCTGCCAGTTCTCCTGGTGGTGCGACCGCCGCCCCGACGAGCCCCGCGAGAACGGGGCCTGGAACCGCGCCCTCGTGCTCAGCCGCAAAGCCCTGAGCGGGGAGATCAGCGACCCCACGCACGGAGCCCTCTACTACCACGCCACCCGTGTCAAGCCGCGGTGGGCCCGTACCTTCGAGCGCACCGGACAGATCGGGCAGCACATCTTCTACCGACTCCAGGGGGTATGACCTGGAACTGGCCTAGCCTAGGGACGCTTTGTCCCGCAGGCGATCCAGCCGCAGTCGCTCGCGCTCGTCGAACAGACGCCGGGAGCCGATCCACACCGCCACTACCGAGCCCAAGCCCGTCCCGGCGGAGATCAGGAACATGATCAGCAGTTGGTACTTGGCCGCCTCCATGGGGGGGCTGCCGGCCAGGATCTGACCGGTCATCATGCCCGGCAGGCTCACTAGACCCGCGGTCGCCATGGCGTTGACGATGGGGATCAGGCCCGAGCGCAGGGCGTCCCGCCGGATCGACTCGATGGCCTGCTCCCAGGTGGCACCGGCCAGCAGCCGGGCCTCGATGGGTCCGCGGGCGTCCCAGGCGCCACGGGTCAGGCCGTCCAGGGCGATGGCCACGCCGCTCATGGCATTGCCGAGCAGCATCCCCAGGAGCGGAATCAGGTACTGGGGCTGGTACCAGGGCTCCACCCGGATAATGACGGTCAGCGCCAGCACCAGCACCCCGAAGGAGGAGACGAACATGGAGAAGGATCCGATCCCATAGCCCCACGGCCCACGGAAGCGCCGCTTCTGGCGCTGCAGGGCCTCGAAGCCAGCCACGGCGAGCATGAAGAGCGCCATCAGGGCCACCAGCCCCGGATGGGTCTGCTCGAACAGCACCTT
Organism: Chromatiaceae bacterium; assembly: GCA_041753195.1. GTDB lineage: Bacteria > Pseudomonadota > Gammaproteobacteria > Chromatiales > Chromatiaceae > Thiodictyon. Next base: position 1,766 of record JBGSUY010000414.1, on the reverse strand, counting down.
GAGCACCAGACCCACCAGCATGAGCTGCACCGTGCTGCGGGCGGCGGCGATCAGCACCCGCCGCTCCACCCCCAGATGCAGCCACCAGGACATGGCGGCCAGCAGCAGCACCAGCACCGAGGCCAGGGCCAGGTCGAAGGGTGAGAGTAGGATCAGACCCATGGTTAGGGCTCCAGGCGGCCGTCGCGGATGACGAGCTGGCGTCCGCCGCCGTTGCCGACCAACCGCTCCCGCTGCTCGGGGTCATGGCTCACCCAGAGGGTCGCCGCGGCGCGCTCCCGGCGATAGGTATCCACCTCCGACTCCACCCGGTCCCGATTCGCGGGATCCAGGTTGGCGGTGGCCTCATCGAGTAGCAGGGCCTCGGGCGCCTGAGCCAGCAGTCTGGCCAGGGCCAGGCGCTGGCGCTCCCCGGTGGAGAGGCGGGACACCGACCAGCCGAGGACCCCAGGCTCAAAGCCGAGGGCGCCGAGCAGTCGGCGGAAGGGCTCGGGATCCCCGGCACCCTCCGGGAAGTGGGGCCCCACCCGATCGTCCCACCAGAAGGACTCCGCGGGGAGTAGCCCTACGCGCCGGCGCCAGCGATGGGCCGCCATGGCCGAGCGGGGCTCTCCGTCCAGCCACACCTGGCCCTCGTGGGGGTCCAGATCCGCGATGGCCCGCAGCAGCAGGCTCTTGCCGGAGCCTGAGGGACCCGAGATCAGCACCAGATCCCCGGCCCCCAGCTCCAGGGTAACCGGGGCCAGCACACGGGGACGTAGGGCCTCGAGGCGCAGGCCGGCCATCAGCGGCGCCGGAACACCAGGTCCCGAACCTGGTGGCCGAGGCGCTCGCCGCGTCGCTCGAAGCGGGTGAGGGGACGCTCCGCCGGCCGATCGGCGTAACGGCCCGGATCCGCCGTGTTGACGAAGGGACTGCCGGGGGCCTCGAGGACGGTGAGCATCTGCTCGGCGTAGGGCTCCCAGTCGGTCGCCGCATGAAAGAGACCGCCGGGGCGGATCACCCGGCCCAGCAGGGCGACGAACTGGGGTGAGAGGATGCGGCGCTTGTGGTGACGGGTCTTGGGCCAGGGATCCGGGAAGAAGAGCTGAACCCGGTCGAGCACACCGGGCCCTAGGCCCCGGGCCAGCAGCTCCACCGCGTCGTGGCGCACCAGCCGCAGGTTGGCGAGCTGCCGCCGCTCGATCTGCAGCAGGAGATGGCCCACCCCGGGTCCATGGACCTCCACCCCGAGCCAGTTGCGGCCCGGGTCCGCCGCGGCCATCTCCGCCAGGCTGTCACCGTTGCCAAAGCCGATCTCCAGCACCACCGGCCGGTGGTTTCCGAAGAGCGCCGGCAGATCCAGCAGGGGCACCGGCTGCCAATCCACGCCATAACGCGGCCACAGCTCCCTGAAGGCCCGCTCCTGGGCGGCCGTCATGCGGCCCTGGCGCAGCACGAAGCTGCGCACGGGGCGGCGGCTCGGGTCGGCCTCGATGGGGGACTTCACGGCACTGCTGACCGGGTTGCAGATGTTGAAACAGCGCGGGGCCGCGATTCTACCGCGCAACGGGGAGGGGTCGCAGCGCCACCCTTAGGCGCGCTTGCGGGGGGGCTAGAGGCGCGGCGGGGTCCCATCGCGACGGGTCGCCGCTCCTGCCGTGTTGGCGAACGCGCTTTCGGCTAAAAGAACAAACCTTCGATCGGCGAGGAGGCTGAGGCGAAGCGCTTGGGGGCCATGCGCCCGGCGAGATAGGACTCCCGGCCGGCCTCGATGGCCTTGCGCA
>JBGSUY010000413.1:0-7113 GCA_041753195.1 Chromatiaceae bacterium | reverse complement strand
GTCTGGCGAGGCTATGGCGCGAGCAGGGCAGGCAGCGGGACGCCCGGGCGCTGCTGGTCCCCGTCTACGGCGCCTTCACCGAGGGCCTCGATACCGCCGATCTGAAGGCCGCCAGGGTGCTCCTGGTGGCGCTGGCTCGCGGTCCGGGGGGGCGCGTAACGCGTTGACAGAAAAAGCTCTCGCTGCCTAAACCGCCGGGTGGCGGTGGCTGCGAGAGTCGGGGCCCATTGACCAGCCCCGCTGAACGGCCGGAGTCGCGGGCACGGGCCCTAAGTCGGCAGCCGCCGTTTCGAGTTGCCGGACCCGGGCTTGACGGGCACACTGAATCGGCAGCGTCTTGCGGCTCGAAGGGTGTCCCATGCAGCGTTGGATCAAGGGCGGGCTTGTCGGCATCGCCACTGGGCTCGCCGGCGCCTTGCTCGCCGTCTCACCCCTCTACACCGCGCTGGAGCATCGGATCGGGTTGCCCTGGCTCTTTGGCCTGCGGGGGGCGATCGAGCCGCCCGCGGAGGTGGTGGTTGTGGCCATCAACAGTCAGACGGGTACCGAGCTCGGGCTCGGTGCCCTGCCGCGGGACTGGCCACGCTCCATTCATGCCCGATTGATCGACGCACTGGTGGAGCGGGGTGCGTCCGCCGTCGTCTTCGACATCGATTTCCGGCAGCCCAAGGCGCCCGAGGACGACCGAGCGCTCGCCGAGTCCATGGCCAAGGCAGGTCGAGTGGTCCTGTTCGAGCATCTGGACGGCAAGCGTCAACCCATCTTCGACCAACAGGGACAGCAGCGCGGGTCCGTCTGGATCGAGTCGTTGCATCAGCCGCTCCCTGCCCTAGCACAGGCGGCACGTGGGCTCGGCCCCTTCCCGTTGCCGAAGCTCGAGGCCTCGGTGGAGCAGTTCTGGGTCTTCAAGTCGAGCGCCCGTGACGCCCCGACCATGCCGGCGGTGGCCCTCCAGGTGCACGCGCTCAGCGCCTATCCCCGGCTGCTCGCGCGGCTTGAGGCCCTGGGGACACCGGGAGCGGAACGACTTCCCCGCGACGTCGAGGAGATCGGCGGAGCCGAGGGGCTGCGTGACGTCATGCTGTCCGTCCGGCGCCTCTTCGACCTGAAGCCCGGGCTTGCGGGGCAGGTGGGCGCTGGGGGCGCGGACCCGGGCGGGTTGCTCGCGGCCCTAGTTGGGCTCTACGGTGGCCCCAACGAGCGCCACCTGAACTTCTACGGTCCCCCTTGGACCATCACCACGGTCCCCTATCAGTCGGTCATCGCCGGGAGGGACCCGAAGCTCCAGCCCGGCGCCCTCGATTTTAGTGGCAAGGTGGTCTTCGTCGGTTTCTCAGACCCCTTCGATCCGGGACAGCCCGACCGCTTCTATACGGTCTTCACCCGGGATGACGGTGTGGACCTCAGCGGGGTGGAGATCGCGGCGACCGCCTTCGGCAATCTGTTGACGGACCGCTCACTGAAGCCGCTGGACGCTTGGACGACAGTGGCGGGCCTTTTTGTCTTTGGCCTGTCGATGGGCCTGATCCTCTACCTCTTGCCTGCGGTCGCTGGGGTGCCGCTGGCCATCGCACTCGCCGCCCTGTATGCCGGGGCCGCTCAGCTGGGTTTCAACCGGGCTGACTTCTGGTTGCCGGTCGCCACCCCGCTCCTGGTGCAGTTTCCGCTGGCACTCTTCGTCGGGCTCATCGCCCAGTACCTGCTGGAGAGGGGCCGGGTTAGGCACATCAGCGAGGCCATGCGCTACTACCTCCCCGAGAACGTTCATCGGGAACTGACGGCCCAGGCACTGGATCCCGCAAACCTCAACCGGGTCGTCTTCAGCACCTGTCTGGCCACCGACATGTCCGGTTTCTCCACGATCGCGGAGCAGATGAAACCGGGGGAGCTCGCCCAATTCCTCAACGATTACTTCGACTCCCTGGCCCAGCCGCTGAAGCGGCACGGTGTGGACGTCACGGAGTTTCGGGCGGATGCCATCATGTGCGCCTGGACCGGCGACCCGCTGGACCCCAGCGTCCGTAAGCAGCCCATCCTGGCCTCCCTGGAGGCCGCCCGGGCCATCGCCGCGTTCAAGGATCGCCACCAGATGGCCGGCGCCAAGCTGCGCATCGGGATGGAGGCCGGGGAGGTCTACGTGGGCCACGCTGGGGGCGGGGGCCACTTCGTCTACAGCATCGTTGGGGACAGCGCCAACACGGCCTCCCGGATCGAAGGGCTGAACAAGCACCTGGGCACCCAGATACTGGCCACCCGGTCAGTGGCCGCCGGTTTCGACACCGATCTGCTGCTCCGGCCCGTCGGCCGCTTCCGCTTCGTGGGCAAGACCGAGGCGCTGCCCATCGTCGAGGTCCTCGCCCACCGAGGCGATGCAACCCCCGCGATGATTGACCTCTGCGACCGCTTCGCCGAGGCCCTCGATCGATTCGGGCGGGCCGACTGGATCTGGGCCGGGGAGCTGTTCGAGGCGATTCTCGGCCGCTATCCCCAGGACGGGCCGAGCGGGTTCTATCTCGACCTGTGCGAGCGCTACCGCAAGGGACAGGCGCCGACCGAGGATCCGGCAATCGTCAACATGACCGCGAAGTAACGACACTGGCGGAATAACCCATTCGCGTGGTGTCTTCTGCCAAGGTGGCCGTCGTCGTCCGGCTCAGGTGTAGCCCCGCTCGGCGAGCAGCGCGAGGTAACGCTGGAGATTTTCCCGCCCCTGGGCCTCGTAGCGCAGTTGGAAGGGCACCGTGTTGAACAGCCGTGCCCGCTGCAGCAGCCCGCGGTGGAAGCGGACCTTGGCGCGAAAATAGTCCTCGTCCGACTTGGCGGGCTCCTCGGCGCGGAGCTTCTCCCCGTCCGCGAGAAAGCGGGGCCAAGGCTTAGCCAGGCTGGATAGATCGATGTCCGCGATGAAGCGCTCGTCGCCGCCTTCGGGCCGCTCTCGGTGGGTGGTCGTCATGATGAGTCGACAGATCCGCCTGACACGCGCCGGCGCCATGAACGGTGCCGCCAGCTCAGAGAAGACCTCGGCGCTGCGCCGCTCGTTGTCCGCCGCCCCGGGTTCGTTGATGACGTCGTGGAACCAGATGGCCACCTCGAGTGTGTCGGGATCCTGTGCAACGGTGGCTGCCAGGTCCAGGCCGCGCAGGCAATGGTCGAGGTGGCTGACTCCGTGGTAGCGCCGGTGCGGCTCGGTGTAGCCTCGGTCCAGCGTCTCCCACGCCGCGTCGGCACCTGTCGGAATGGAGTTGGCTTCGACGCACCGCGACCAGAGGGCGCGGAATCGCCTTTCGAGAGCCGTCAGGGAAGCCTCTGCGTCGATGTCCGCGGTCCTGCCAGTCTGTGTTTGCTGCTCCACCGGTGTCCCCGACCCGATCCCTCGTGCCCTATCGTCATAGGCTGCGGGGCTGCTCGCCCGGCTCTCAGCGCCGTGGAGCTCGCGTGGAGGCCACTTTGCGCGGACGCCGAGCGGAAGGTCAAGACCCGGCAAACGCCGGGCATCGACACCGCATACGCACCACTCTGAGCCACCCGGAGAGCTAGGGGCGCCGTTGCCGTATCTAAACGGTGCATCACAGACCGCGCAAGCCAGTAGGGAGTCTCGCAGGGCAATGCACCCAGCGCATCGCATTGCCATCCGGCGGCGTCTGTGGGAGCAGTCCGGCCCGACGGTATGCATGTTGCAAAATGGCTGCCATCGCCTGGATACCCTATGAGAGGCAAGATGAACCTAGACCGCGCCATGGCGCTGCCAATGCAGCAGTATCTCGAGGACCTGCACGCCAGGCTGCGTGATCTGCGCGATGGGCAGCTCGCGAGCTACATCCCTGAGCTGACCCTCGCGGATCCGGAGTGGTTCGGGATCGCCCTCGCCACCGTGGACGGCAGCGTCTACCTGGTGGGCGATGCCCGCCAGGAGTTCACGGTCCAGTCGATCTCCAAGGCGATCACCTACGGGATCGCCTTGGAGGACCAGGACATCGACGGTGTCTTCGCGAAGGTGGGGGTCGAGCCCTCCGGTGAGGCCTTCAACTCCATTAGCCTCGAACCCGACACCGGGCGCCCCATGAACCCCATGATCAATGCGGGGGCCATCGCCACCACCGGGCTCGTCAAGGCCGCGACCCGCGAGGAGCGGCTCGCCCGGATCCTCGGGCGCTTCGAGAAGTACGTGGGTCACCCGGTCATGGTGGATGAGTCGGTGTACCGCTCCGAGCGGGACACGGGTCACCGCAACCGCGCCATCAGCCACCTGCTGCGCAACGCGGACATCCTCACGGGGGACCCGGAGGACGCCCTCGACGTCTACTTCAAGCAGTGCTCCATCAAGGTGACGGCCCGGGACCTGGCCCTCATGGGGGCCTGTCTCGCGAACAACGGTGTCAGCCCCATCACCGGGGTGGTGGCTCTGGACCCCAGGTACGTGGACAAGGTGCTGAGCGTCATGAGCACCTGCGGCATGTACGACTACTCGGGGAACTGGGTATTCAGCGTGGGCATGCCCGCCAAGAGTGGCGTGGGCGGGGGCATCATGGCAGTGCTTCCCGGGCAGTTTGGCCTCGGCGTCTTCTCGCCGCGACTCGACGCCAAGGGCAACAGTTTCCGCGGAATCAAGGTCTGTGAGGCCCTGTCCCGGGACTTCGCCCTGCACACCTTCAAGGTCGCGAAGGCCACGTCGTCCTCGGTGCTCCGGGTTGTGTATGACGCCTCGGCCGTCAACTCCAAGCGGCTCCGGGGGGTCGAAGACCGTCAGGTGCTTGCGGAGGATGGTGCCCGTATCCGCGTCTATGAGTTGCAGGGGGAGCTGATGTTCGGCTCCACCGATTCGGTGATCCGGGCCGTCTCCAATGACCTGGAGACCGCGACCCACCTGATCCTGGACTTCCGGCGCGTGGTGGAGCTCGACACCGCCTCGGCCAAGCTCCTGGCCGGTCTCTATGCCAGCGTGGCGAGGGAGGGCAAGAGCCTCTCCTTCACCGGTACCGAGGACATGTATCCCTTCAGGCGCTATCTGACGCGGCAGGCCTCTGGGGTCGATGCCGAGTCCCTGCTGCGCTTTTCCGATACGGACCGGGCGCTCGAATGGTGTGAGGATCAGGTGATCGCCCTGCGCGGCCGGGAGCGCGACGCTTCGGAGACGGTGCCGCTGGCCGCCCAGTACCTCTGCCAGGGGTTGTCCGCCGCCGAGATGGATCGTCTCTGCAAGGCCTGCCGTGCTCGCTCCTTCGCCGCTGGTGAGACGATCTTCAGCGCGGGAGACCCCGCCGACTCCTTCTTCTTCATCCTCTCGGGCGTGGTGGACGTCCTGGTGAAGACCGAGGGCAAGCGTGAGCGCCGTCTGGTGACCATGAGCCCGGGCATGTCCTTCGGCGAATTCGCCCTGGTGACCGAGGGCTCCCGGTCCGCGAACGTGCGTGCGGTGTTGGACACGACCTGCCAGGAGATCCACTTCTGCGACATCGACGACGGCATCAAGGCCAAGCTGCTCGGCAATCTGGCGCGGGAGCTCTCGCGGCGCCTGACCAGGGAGGCGCGGGAATTGCGCATGCTCGGGTGATCGGCGGAGAGCCTGCCCGATTCGCGCCGCAGGCGGTCCCTGGTGGACTCGACGATCCTGGCGGCCGATCTTGTAGAACGGCTCTTCCTTAGGTTGCCGGCAAAGGGCACGAGCTGGTCGTGTTCGACGTGAACCGCAATGAGCTCCTATCCAGTCTGATCGAGCCCTGGCCCTGCCACGCCTTCGACAGGGTCGCCTCCACGCCGGCCTTGCCGTTTCGCCTCACCGTGGTAGGCAACCGCAGCCGCGACAGCCGGGAGGTCGTCGAGTGGATCCGCGACCCGGAGGGGGCTGGTCCTGCCGCTGGGGCAATTCGCGCGGCTGCGCGGCAACCCCTTCTTCCCGGTGATCGTTGACCGCATCGACGCGGCGGTGAGCGCGGACCTGCCCCGGGGCGCATTGGCCCCTGGCGCCGAGAGCCAGCAGGAGCGGATTCTCGGTGATGCCAGCTATCCGGACCAGCCCGAGTGATCCCCGCACCGAGGTCAACGATGCACTGGAGATCGCCGAAGGCGAGACGTGGGATCATCTCCGCGGGCGGGTAGCGGCGGTCGAAGCGATAGCAGAATTCAGCGAGGTAGCGGGGCAAGTGTCTGGCAACGATGGTGAATCCCATGGCGATCGGGTCGCCTTCTGCGGTAGTCGGCGCGGCCGCCACGAAGGGGGCCTTACCGGTGCGCCGCGGCCCCGCTTGCCGCCACGGCGCTCCCCACCCCAGTAGACGTCATCCAACTGGACCCTCCCGAACAGCGGCCTGTTGTCCTCGCGCTCCTTTATGACCTGCAGCAGCGCAAACCCGTCTGGAACTGAGCCTGATTCTTGGCCATGACGCTCCCCTGGTTGTGGCTTCAGGTTCAGTATGTGCACGCCAGGGGCCCAATCGCTGGGCCTCAGGGGGAGTCAGGACGGTTGATGTCCGCCGAGAGGAACCGCTTGATCAGGGTGCCCAGGGCATCGGCCTTGCAGAGCCGCGGGACCTGGTTGGGGAGTTCGAAGCTGGCGATCCAGCTCAGTTGGCTCTCTTCAATGGGATTCCGGAATTTCTTGAGAAATCGTGGTGCCCGCCTGCGACGCGGGGCCGGCAGGCGGCAGTTTCATAGCCCCATGGACTCCTGGGAACCGGTGCGGACTCGGGATTCTCTGGAGCCGATGGCGAGGGAGGCCCTACAATCACCGTGCACCCCGGCCGCGCCTCCGACCGCCGCTGGTCCACATCTCTAAGGGAGACCTCACCCATGACCCTGACGACCGATACCCGCTCCCGCCTACTGATCGGGCTTGCCCTGGCCGCGCTGATGGCGGCCACCCGCGGGCAGCAGTTCGCCCCCCTCGGGCAGCATCTGCCGGATGCCTCCCTGGCGGCATTCTTCCTCGCGGGCTTTTACCTGAGGTCCGTTTGGGGCTTCGGGGCCCTGTTCGCCTTTGCCACCCTTATCGATCTCACCGCCATCGGCTGGGGTGGCGTGAGCGGCTATTGCCTGACCCCGGCCTATTGGCTGCTGGTTCCGGCCTACGGGGCCGTCTGGGCCGCGGGGCGCTGGTACGCGGGACGGCATCGGGAG
>JBGSUY010000412.1:0-1745 GCA_041753195.1 Chromatiaceae bacterium | reverse complement strand
CCGGCTTCACCGGCCCCAGCACGCCCAGATCGCCGCGCTCGCCGGCCAGCACCCGCGATCGCAGCCAGAGGGGATCGGCCAGGCCCGCCACCCGGGCCAGTTCCCCGTCCGGGCCCTGGGCCAGGAGCACCGGGGCGATGTCAACATCGGCCGCGGCGAACGGCGTCGGATCGAGCAGCACCTCCGGCACCGGATCGATCCCGCCGAGCAGGCCATGGATCTGGCGCACGAAGTCCATCAGGGACTCGTCCTCGGCCACCCCGCGGAAGGCGACCCGCACGCGCGGTGTGTCGGCGGCGAAGGCGAAGATCTCCTTGAGCTGGGCGGCGCCCAGGGAGCGGGAGACCAGGACCGTGAGGGTGATGTCCTCCGCACGGAGCGCGATCGGAGCCGAACGGGGATCGCCTCTCTCGTCGCTGGCGTTCGTAGGCTCAGCGGGCGGGGAGGGATCGGATGCGTCGGTGGTCGCCGACCGACAGAGCTGCCCCAGATCCAGGCAGGCGGAGACCTCCGGCAGGCCCTCGCGGAAGCGTTCCCGCTGCTCCTGGCCGAGGGCCTCGCCCGCGGCGCGGGCACTGTCATGGGGATTGGTATCGAGCCAGGCGGGCCGCTCCGCGGACTGGACCCATTCCTGGATCGCCCCCGCTTGGTCGCGGATCGCGAGCAGCGCCTCGTCCCGCTCCGCGTCCCCGGTCACTGGCAAAGGCGCGAGGCTCAGCACCAGCATCAGCCACCCTGCCCTACCAGAGCGCATAGGCCCGTCCGATGACCTGGCCCCCAGGGAGGAAGCCCCAGTGGCGCGAGTCGAAGCTGTCGGCGGTGGCGCCCATCACCCACAGGTGACCCAGCGGGACAACGTCCTCGCGCCGGAAGTCCTCCGGCGGACGTCCCAGGGTCCCGGCAAGCGCGAGTCCTTCACCGACCTTGGCCCCGTTGATCCTCACGCTCTCGGGGTCGACCTGGATCCGGTCCCCGGCGACACCGGCAGCACGCTTGATGATGATCTGCCCGTCCCGAAAATAGGGTCCCAGGCCAAGGGCGGCGAAGGCGATGGTCCCGCCCTGGGTGATGTCGCGGTCGTGACGGTCGATGACGAACCAGCGGTGCGGCGGCAGGCACTGGCGGTCCTGGTCGTCGTATCCGATGTGGAAACGCCCGGTCAGGTAAGCGCCCGTTCCGAGCACCAGGAGGAGCGCCAGGCCCGCCCGCAGGAGAAAGCGCGGCCAGGGCACCGGTCGGCGACCGGTATCCACTTCAATCGGCGCGTCGATGTCGAAGGCCACGCCGTCACCTTGGGGGTTCGGTGCCATGCCTCACTCCCCTTCCGGCGGGGCGCAGCGCTCGACGAGCCCGTTCCGGCGGCGCTTGGGCACCACCGCGTGCCCGTGCGGAGAGACGATCTCCAGGTAGGCGACCCCATCGATGCAGAGAAGCGACCAGCGTCCATTGGGGACGGTCTCGCCATTGGCGTAGACGAGGGGGTTGTCGATGCCCTTTAGGGGCGCGGCGGCCGGCGCGGCCAACGCGGCGACGACGATGATCCCGACCGCGAGCACCACCGCCAGCGGCCAAAGACGGGGCGGTGCCAGGAGGCTACGCAGGGTGGCGTTCATCTGGGTGTCTCTCCCTCGACAGCGGACGACCCACTCGGGACCAGGTAGAGGTCGGGCGGGGCGGCGATCACCGCCTGCGCATCGAGCACCAGGACCCCGCCCTCGGCGAGCCGCCTCGCCCGCGCGGTCTCG
>JBGSUY010000411.1:0-11713 GCA_041753195.1 Chromatiaceae bacterium | reverse complement strand
GGGTCCCATCCTGCAGTCCCCAGGTCGGCCCAGCCGTCTGGAGCTGGTCGCCCCCCGGGGCCTGCCCCGTCGCAAACTGACCAGCCCCTCGGGCCGGGCCGCCCTAATCCACGCCGTCGCCCACATCGAATTCAACGCCATCAACCTGGCCTGGGACGCGGTCCAGCGCTTCCGCGACCTGCCGGACCAGTTCTACTCCGACTGGATCCAGGTGGCGGCGGAGGAGGCCCGGCACTTCGGCCTGATGCGGGAGCGGCTCGTCGACCTGGGGCATGACTATGGGGACCTGCCCGCCCACGACGGGCTCTGGGAGATGGCCCGGCGCACCGCCGCGGACCCCCTGGCCCGCATGGCCCTGGTACCCCGGGTCCTGGAGGCCCGGGGGCTCGACGTCACCCCCGGCATGATCGAGCGCCTGCTCGCCGTGGGGGACCAGGAGACCGCCCGACGCCTCTCCATCATCCTGCGCGACGAGGTTGGCCATGTGGCGGCGGGCAGCCGCTGGTTCCGCCACCTCTGCGCGGCCCGGGGCCTCGACCCCCGACCCACCTTCTTCGCCCTCCTCCACACCCACCTTACTGGCCAGGTGCGCGGCCCCCTCAACCTCCCGGACCGCCGCCGCGCGGGTTTCGACGAAGATGAGCTGCGCCTGCTGTCTCGGCGGGCAGGGGAGACCGGCGTCGAGCCTGGAGTGGGCTGACGACCATGGCGCCCGCGTCACCCCAGAACATGAAAGTGGCGGGCGCCATGGCCGTTCCCTCACCCCGCCCTCTCCCAGCGGGAGAGGGAGAATTGGAGCGCGCTCCCGGCGCGACTTTCACGCTGATCGTCGGGCCGGAGGTTGCCGCGTCGGGGCTCGCCCGCCGATTCCAGCCCAGGATGCATGGCAACCCGCGGCCCAGGTTATCATCAGGTCCCAGAACAGTCCGCACCCGTTCACCAGGGAGGCCATCATGCTCGTAATCCGCGGCGCCCCCGCACTCTCGGATTTTCGGCTCCGCAAGCTCGAGGCGCGGCTCGGCGCGGCCCTCGGGCGGGCCCTCGGGGTCTATGCGGAGCACCTGCACTTCGCGGATCTGGACGGCGAGCTGGCCGAGGGGGAGCGGGGCGTCCTGGAGCGGCTGCTGCGCTATGGCCCGCGCCTGCCGGGTCATGAGCCCCAAGGTCAGCTGGTGCTGGTGGTGCCGCGACCCGGGACCATCTCCCCTTGGTCCACCAAGGCTACCGACATCGCCCATAACTGCGGGCTCACCCGGGTGCGCCGGTTGGAGCGGGGTACTGCCTTCTATCTGACGACCGTTGGGGCGCCATTGGAGGGCGCGGAGCTGCGCGCGGCGGCGGTCCTGCTCCATGACCGCATGACCCAGGTGGCCCTCCTCGATTTGGCGGAGGTGGAGCGTCTTTTCGGTCATCCTGATCCCAGACCCCTGTCCCGGGTGGACGTCCGGGGCGGCGGGCGTCAGGCCCTGGAGGGTGCCAACGGCGACCTGGGTCTGGCCCTGTCGGCGGATGAGATCGACTACCTGGTGGAGAGCTTTGAGGCCCTGGGGCGCAACCCCACGGATGTGGAGCTCATGATGTTCGCCCAGGCCAACTCGGAGCACTGCCGGCACAAGATCTTCAACGCGGACTGGACCATCGACGGGGTGCGACAGGACCTGTCCCTGTTCCGCATGATCCGCCACACCACCGAGCGGTCCCCCGAGGGCGTGCTGTCCGCCTACAAGGACAACGCGGCGGTGATCGCGGGCTGGGAGGGTCGCCGGTTCCTGCCGGATCCCGAAACCGGCACCTATGGCGAGCACGAGGAGCCCATCCACATCCTGATGAAAGTGGAGACCCACAACCATCCCACCGCCATAGCCCCGGACCCGGGGGCGGCGACTGGGGCGGGGGGCGAGATCCGGGACGAGGGGGCGACGGGGCAGGGGGCCAAGCCCAAGGCGGGGTTCACCGGCTTCTCTGTCTCCAACCTGCGCATCCCCGATTTCGAGCAGCCGTGGGAGCAGGATTTTGGCCGCCCCGATCGCATCGTGTCGGCCCTGGATATCATGCTGGAGGGTCCCATCGGGGCCGCGGCCTTCAACAACGAGTTTGGGCGGCCCAACCTCGCGGGCTATTTCCGCACTTACGAGCAGGCGGTGCCGGGGCCGGACGGACGGCCGGAGCTGCGCGGATATCACAAGCCGATCATGCTCGCCGGGGGCTTGGGCAACATCCGCGCCGAGCACGTCGCCAAGCGGCCCTTTCCAGCCGGGACCCCTTTGGTGGTCCTGGGCGGTCCCGCCATGCTCATCGGACTGGGTGGCGGGGCGGCCTCCAGCATGGCCTCGGGTGCCTCCGCCGAGGACCTGGACTTCGCCTCGGTGCAGCGGGCCAACCCGGAGATGCAGCGCCGTTGTCAGGAGGTGATCGATCGCTGCTGGGCGCGGGGGGAGGGCAACCCCATCCTCTTCATCCATGACGTGGGGGCGGGCGGGCTCTCCAACGCCCTGCCGGAGCTGGTGCATGACGCGGACCAGGGGGGGCGTTTCGAGCTGCGCTCCGTCCCCAACGACGAGCCCCAGATGACCCCCCTGGAGATCTGGTGCAACGAGGCCCAGGAGCGCTATGTGCTGGCGATCGCGGCGGAGCGGCTCGCCGAGTTCGAGGCCATCTGTCGGCGGGAGCGCTGCCCCTACGCCGTGGTGGGGCAGGCGACGGAGGATCCACATCTGACCCTCGCGGACGCCCACTTCGGCGAGGCCCCCATCGACATCCCCATGCAGCTCCTGTTTGGCAAGCCGCCGCGCATGCACCGCGAGGTCAGCCGGGTGACGCCGCCGCGGCAACCGTTGCGGACGGACACCATGGATCTCGCCGAGGCGGTGCGCCGGGTCCTCTCGCTCCCCGTGGTGGCGGACAAGACGTTCTTGATCACCATCGGGGACAGAAGCATTACCGGCCAGGTGGCGCGGGACCAGATGGTAGGCCCCTGGCAGGTGCCGGTGGCGGACTGCGCCGTGACCTTGAGTGACTACCGGGGCCTCACCGGCGAGGCCATGGCCCTGGGGGAACGCACGCCCCTGGCCCTGTTGGACGCCCCCGCCTCGGGGCGCATGGCGATCGGCGAGGCCATCACCAATATCGCCGCCGCGCGGATCACCTCCATCGGCGACATCAAGCTGTCCGCCAACTGGATGGCCGCCGCGGGTCACCCGGGGGAGGACGCCCGGCTGTACGACACGGTGCGTGCCGTCGGCCTGGAGCTGTGTCCGGCCCTAGGCGTCGCCATCCCCGTGGGCAAGGACTCCATGAGCATGCGCACCGTATGGGAGGGCCCTGACGGGGAACGCAGGACCCTGACCGCCCCTCTGTCCCTGATCGTCTCCGCCTTCGCCCCGGTCACCGACGCCCGGCTAACGCTGACCCCAGAGCTCCGCACCGACCAGGGCGATACCGACCTGATCCTGATCGACCTGGGGCGGGGGCGGAACCGGCTCGGCGGCTCCTGTCTCGCCCAGGTCTATGGCCAGCTTGGCGACCCTGGGACCGATGGGGTACCGGACCTGGACGCCCCGGGGCGTCTCAACCGCTTCTTCGCGGCCATTCAGGAGCTCGCCCAGGAGCGGCTGATCCTCGCCTACCACGACCGCTCCGACGGCGGCCTTCTCGTCACCCTGTGCGAGATGGCCTTTGCCGGGCGCTGCGGTCTGGAGGTCGATCTCGGCCCCATTGGACCCGATGACCTGGCGGCCCTGTTTAGCGAGGAGCTGGGCGCGGTGATCCAGGTCCGCCATACGGACACCGACGATGTGCTGCAGATCCTGGAGCAGCACCGACTCGCCGACTTCAGCCCGGTAATCGGCACCTTGACCGAGGGCGAGGAGATCCGCATCGTACGGCACGACCGGCCGGTCTTTGCCGCCGGCCGGGCCGGGCTGCAGGCCATCTGGTCCGAGACGAGCTTCCGGATGCAGCGTCTGCGCGACAACCCGGAGTGCGCCCAGCAGGCCTTCGAGCGCATTGCCGAGCCCGACCCGGGGCTCCATGCCCGGCTCAGCTTCGACGCCGGGCACGACATCGCTTTCCCCTATCTGGAGCTGACCCGCCCTGCCATCGCCATACTGCGGGAGCAAGGGGTGAACGGCCAGGTGGAGATGGCCGCCGCCTTCCATGCCGCAGGCTTCGAATGCGTGGACGTCCACCTCTCGGACATCATCGCCGGCGGGGTGGACCTTGGGCGCTTCCGGGGCCTGGCCGCCTGCGGGGGCTTCTCCTATGGTGATGTTCTGGGGGCCGGGGAGGGCTGGGCCAAGACCATCCTCTTCAACCCCCGGGCCCGGGACCAGCTCCAGGCATTCTTCGAGCGCCCCGATACCTTCGCCCTGGGGGTCTGCAACGGCTGCCAGATGCTCTCCAACCTCCAGGAGCTGATCCCTGGGGCTGACCATTGGCCGCGCTTCGTGCGCAACCGCTCCGAGCAGTTCGAGGCGCGCACCCTCATGGTGGAAGTGCTGGACAGCCCCTCGGTGCTGCTTAGGGGGATGGAGGGCTCCCGCCTGCCTATCGTGGTGGCCCACGGGGAGGGCAGGGCGGAGTTCCGCGATGCCGCCCACCTCGCCTCGGCTCGTCCACTCACCGCCGTCCGCTACCTGGAGAACGACGGACGCGTGGCGGAGCTTTATCCCGCCAACCCCAATGGGTCTCCCGAGGGCATCACGGGGCTGACCAACCGGGACGGGCGGGTCACGATCTTGATGCCCCACCCCGAGCGGCTGTTTCGCGGTGTGCAAAACGCCTGGCGACCAGACCATTGGGGCCAGGACGGCCCCTGGATGCGGCTCTTCCGCAACGCCAGGGTCTGGGTTGACTGATGGACAGAGCCGCCGAAGGGGATCGGTGTGGGGCCGAGGCGAGCGGGGAGGGGCCGATCACCCCGGAGGCAGTACGCGAGGCCCTGAGGCGCGGCGAGCTCTTCCTGGAATACCTGCCACTGATGGCGGTACCCGAGGGGCGCTGCGTCGGTGGCGAGGCCCTGGTGCGCTGGCGCCGTTCGAGCGGGGTCGTGATGCCCAACCGGTTTATCCCGGTCATCGAAGAGACCGCCGTCTCCGGTCTGCTCACCTACTGGGTCATCGATACGGTGGCCGCCCAGCTGGGCGACTGGCTGCGCGCCCACGACAACGTGCAGATCGGCATCAACGTACCGCCCGAGATCATCGGTCGGGGGGGTCTCGAGTACGCTGCCGAGCGGGCGGGGCTGCTCGACCAGGCCCACAAGCTGGTGCTTGAGATCACCGAGCGGGGTTATCCCGACCGCCAGGGGGCCATGGCCCTCGGTACGGCGAACCGCTATGGGGCCCGGGTCGCCCTGGACGACGTTACCTTCAGCGGGCGCAACCTGGTCGTCCTGTCACGCTGCAGCTTCCACATTCTGAAGGTCGACCGCTCCCTGGTCGCCCAGATCGGCAGCCCCGCCCACCCGGGACCACCGCCCTGGCTCGACCACCTGAGCGCCTTGCGGCAAGGGGCGGCCCTGGAGATCATCGCCGAGGGCGTCGAGACCCGGGAGCAGCTCGACACCCTGGTGGCCGCCGGCGTCGCCCGGGTCCAGGGTTTCTACTTCTCCCAACCGCTGCGCGCCGCCGACTTCATCGCCTACCACGCTGCAAATCGCTAAGCCGCGCCGACGGGGTCTCCCAATTAGGGGAGCCCCGATTCCGGAGGCCCGCGGCCGCGCACTCAGGCAGCGGACGCGACCGGCGCACGCCAACGCGCAAACGGGGACCTTGACCAGCGCATTGCTCGATGCGCTCGCAATTCACGCGCGACCTGTGCGAAATGTCAAAGAAACCATCATTCGAGGCGCCCGCGGCTGGGGGGCCTACCTGGCCCGGTCGAAGCTTGGTAAGTGGCTGGAAAATCGAGGAAGTGGCACTGCCCCGATTACGCTTCGCCTCCTGCATGGAGGCCCGGATTGCGTTTTCGCAAGATTTCCATGAGATACAGCTCACGATGGCTGTTTCATTCGGCGCATAGACTCTCACCCGCGTTTCGCAGTTTAGCAATTAAGGTGGAGCAGGAAATGAAGGCGCTTTTCGCAACAGTCCTACTGATCGTGTCGGCGGCAGTCATGGCGGGTGGCGATTCAAATAAGAAGGGGGCTCCCGCCGATACGTGGTTGGGGGATGCAAACACCGACGAACGTGAGCGCACGCTCATCGTGAAATGCCCCGAGGGGACCTCGGCCGATGCGGTGCAAGCACTGCCGGACGAGGAGGGCGTAGTCATGGTCGTGGAATGCAATTACGCGAATTAGCAGCGGTGACTGCCTATTCGTGTCCCGTCCAGGAAGTCGTCCCGAAATGGATGATCCTTAAAAGGAAGCGTTGTTTAGGACCCCATTGACTTTGATCATCCTCGAGTCCCGGGAGAGGGAGCTCCCGGGACGGAACAGGTAAGGCGATTGCCGGAGAATCATTTACCAGATCGCGAAGGATTTTCGTCTGCCTTCAAGGAGCGCCGATAGGAGCATAGTTGGGCTATGTGACTGTCGGCGCGACGCCGAAGGCGGGCGAAAAGACCAGCGCGATGGTGCATGATTTGACAGAAATCGCCTGACACCCGGCGCCTGCTCACTCCGCGACAAAGAGCCCGACATCCTCGAGCAGATGATCGGTCTCGGCGTCCAGAGACTGCTCCTCGGCGAGCCTGAGCCTGATCTGCTGATTGGTCGGGCTCGCGTAGCGCAGCGACACCGGATCCAGCTCGAAGGCGCTGTCCACGTCACCGAGCACCGTCGGATGGCGATGGGTCACCTTGGTGTAGGGCACTGTGACCCGCGTGGCGTCGATCTGGGTGACCAGTGCCTCGACGCGGCGCCCATCGGCGGTGATGCTGAGGCCGGGCTCGATGGCGATCCACCCGAGGGTCTCGGTGGCATGTCCATCCAAGAACAGCTCCTGCTCGTCCATTGCAATGGAGAAGGCGCTGGTGGTCAGGCCCTTTGTACGGGTGGTGACGGCCTGGGCGCCATTGTTGGTCATGACGGCGGACAAGAGCACCGGCGCCTGGACGAAGGGCGAGGCGAGCGAGACCTTGGCCCACTGCCCTTTGCGGGCGATCTTGCCGGTGTTGAGGCTGCCGGCCTCGACAGGCAGACCGCCGAGGCTATGCTGGCCGGCCTCGGCCACCATATAGAAGCAATCCTCCGTCGGGGTGTGCGAACCGTCCAGATAGTCCCACTCCTGGTAGCGCAGCTGCGCCTGGTCGCCCGATACGCCGGTGAGTCGGATTACCCCTGGATCCTTGCCCAGGTCGGAGCTCGGCTTGGCGACCACGACTGGATTCGTGTAGGACTTGGCGAAGGGTAGAACCCGCCAATCCTGGTCCAGGCCACGAACCACACCCCACTCCATGGGTGCGTCGGTGGTGGGCTCGAGCCGGCGTAGGGCGGTGGTGTCGGGGTCGGTGCTCGTAACCTGCTGCGCCAGGAACTGGTTGCCCAGGGCTAGGACGGCCAGCGACTCGTCGGGGTGCGTCACCTCGGCGTCCAGCGACTTCTCCTCCTCCAACCGGATCCGTTGGCTCAGCACCGGGATCCAGCGCTGATTGGCGTTGAGGCCTTGCAGCAGATAGGGGGCCTGTCCCCGCGCGGTGTCGATCCACCCGCTCCCCCCGGGGCTCTCGACGGCCAGATAGCCGAGGGTCTCCGAGGGGTGCCCGTCATTCAGGGCCTCTTCTTCCGCCAGGGCGGCTTCGAAGCCGTCGGCCGTGACGTTCCGCGCCCGGACGCTGATCGCCGAGGCGCCGTTGGCGGTCTGGACCGTCAGGAAGAGGTGCGGCACCTTGGCAAAAGGCTCGGTGAAGAGCTGTGATTGCCAGCGATTGGTGCCGCGAATCGGGAAGGTCCCCACCTCCCAGACGGAGCCGTCTGTCATCAGGTGGCGGCCAGGGCGCAAGACCACATAGGGGACATCCTCTTTCGGGTGGGTCGTGTCGGCGAAATCCAGCCGGCGATAGTCCCACTCCTGAAAGCGCATCTCGAAGCCGAGATCGGTCACATTGCGCAGGCGCGCCACCCCGGGGTGGGGGTTGTGGTAGCTGGGGGGGCCGGCGATGACCACGGCGTTCGCGAAACCGCTCGCGGCGTCGATGAAGGTCCAATCCTGGTTGACGGTGGCGGGGCTCGCGGCCGGCCACACGGCGGTCGGTGACAGACCGAAGGTAAAATCATCGCCGAAGATCAGAAATTTCTGGCCCAACTTTCCATCCACCTCGCGGAACTGAAACCGGCTGAAGCCTCGCCGGTCGATCACGCCGAAAAAGTGGTGGGCGGTGTCCGCGAGCTTGCCGAGCTTGTACTGGCGGACGTCGTCGATGATCAGGGTCACGCTGGCCCCGACGGTGGAGGTCCTGATGTAGCCCCCGGCGGCGTACAAGGGGGATTGGCCGGCGGCCCTGGTCCCGGTGAAGCCGTCGTACCAGAGACAGTGCTCCGGCGGAAGGTCGACATCGCACTGGGCCGTGGTTCCGGTGGCGTACCCATGGTCCGGGTCATAGATCCCCCACAGACCGGTACGCCGCGCCCCGGCACCCGTGGTGATCTCGTTCTGGGCATGATTGGCGGTCCAGACGATGCCCTGACTGGTGATGCTCGGGGCACTGTTGGTCACCGAAAGGGTGCTGCGCACGCTGCCCCAGTCCGCGTCGTCCTCGAAGCCCTCCCGCAGGGGTGCATAGCCGAGGGCCGCCACCTTGGCCAGATAGTCGGCCTCGGTGAGACAAGTAAAGACATCCGGGCCGCCGGCGCAGGCGGCAAGGGCGCTGGGCGCCGTCCAGAAGAGGAGTAAGGCGGATGCGGTTGCCGCCAGTCGGAGCGACTTCCTGTTGTGCGTCATTTCGTTATACCTGCGGTGCGTCAAAAGCGGGCGCTGACTTCCCGCGCCCGACCGGTGGTGGATTTGAGGTTGCTCGCGAGGGCGAACAGACAAGTTGCGCAGACGCTGATCGGGAGCGTCTTGGTCCCGATCAGATGGGACATCCGTGTGACGGGGTCGCCGACCCCCACCCGGGTACGAGTTTCCCGGCGGAAGAAGGCCACCCCGAAAGAGATCAGTCGGCCTTGGGCAACAGCCAGTCGGTCGCGGCGGCCAGCTCTCCGGTCCCCCCGGCCTGAAACTGGGCGATGTAGGCCCCCCTGGACAGGAAGCGCTGACCCGGTGCCAGGCTGACCCGCGGGTAAATCGAGGTATAGAGGGCGTTCTCCGCCATGTGCTCCATCCGTTCGAGGAAATAGTCGCGGTTGAAGAAGCCGCGGATGCGCATGGCGGCCTCACCCGCCATCTTCAGGGCAAGGAAGGCGTTCGCCTGGATCTGCTCCGCTCCCGGGGCCGCGATCCGCTTTGCCTTGAGCCAGCCGGCAGAGCGGGCGAGTTGCCGGGGCAGCCGACTGGGCAGCTCAGACGGGTGGACCAGATAGACCTGCTGCCACAGATCCGCCGGTAGCGTGCCCGCGTCGATCCCATACAGGCTGGTCGAGAGGTAAACCCGATCCGGGCCCATGGAGTCGATGGGTCGCCAAGCGCCCCAAAGCCCCTTGAGGGCATCAGGCCCCAGCCACAGCACCGCGGTTGCACCTCCGGACTGCTCGACGAAGCCCTGCCAAAAGGCCTCGTCCGCCACGGCGGAGTCTAAGGCCAAATCGGTCACCGTCGTGCCGTTGGCCTCAAGCCTTTGGCGTAGCTGCGCCGCGGCCTCCCTGGCCCGCGCATCACTGACCCTGTAGACCTGAATGAGGGGGCCCTGGGACCCCTGCTCCCCCTTCAGGTGCTCGGCAATGGCGTCCGCCTCCAGGGCCATACCCCGATTGAAATAGATGGAGTAGAAGTCCGACTCGTTCACGACGGGGAGGTCCGTCACCGGCAGGATACAGGGGACGCCGTTCGACTCGCAGAAGCGGTGGACGGGCTCCCAGGGTCCGGCCGCGAGCCCGCTGATGACGGCGAAGACCGGGTGCGCCTCGTAGTGGGCGCGCAACTGCTCGGCCCAGGAGTCGGGCTCTCCCCGGAGCTCCCAGAGGTGCAGCACCCACTTGCGATAGGGCTTCATGGTCCATGCCTTTTGCCAGGGGGCATGCTCGGAGCGGAAGGTCTCGTGGCGCGTCTCCCGGTTCTTCTGCTCGAAATAGGTATGGAAGACGTCGAGAAAGGCCTTGCGGTCGGCAGGGTCCACGGGGCCCGCGATGACCGTGGCGAAGTGGATGTCCTGCTCCGTGACGCCGGGGTCGGGCCTGGTGCTCAGGGTGTCGAGGTATCCGAGCAGGGTATCCAGCTGCTCGTCGCTCAGGGGGTAACGGGGCATCAGGGGGCCGAGCGGCTTTCCGGTGGGCCCGGTCCCCTCGCGAATGGCGCGCTTGAGCGTCTCCACCGTGTAGGCCGGGCGCAGCTCCGGTGCCAGAGGCGGTTTGCTGGTGGGAAGACGCACGGCGTTGTACAGGATGTCCGCGACGACCGGCGGCGCGACGTTCTGGCCTTCCGGCGCCCCGATACCGCTGCGGCGGTGGCAGCGCCCGCAGATGACCTGCTCACCGGCCAGAGGGATATCGCCCTGGACGATCCCGGTCATGCGCTCACCGGTGGGCAGCACGCCCTCCATATACATGCGCCGACCGGCATCCACCTGGGACGCCGTTGCCTCGGAGGTTGGAGCGGGGATCGGTCCGCCGTCATCTCCCCAGGCGGGCATGAGCGCGGCGGCGCCCAACAGGACACCGAGGGCCGCGACTAGGCTCCGGGGAATGGCCATCTTGTACATCCTCGACTTCGTTAGCACCCAAAGTATTCGACTTGGCCTTCCTCCCCCCTGTTCCTTCCCTTCCTCCCCTGCCCGGGGGAGGGCGAATTCGGGATCGACCCCCACCCCGGCCCTCCCCCTGCCCGGGGGAGGGAGACGTAAACAGAGTCCTCAGCGATGGACCAGCCGGTGATACTCCGCGGCAAGCTCGGCGGCGCTCGCGATCCCGTCCACCCGCACCCAGGGCTCCCCCTCGGAGCGCCGCAGCAGGGTCGTGGGCTCGTGGTTCATCTTGTTGCCCCGGTAGACATCGAAGGCCCGCTGCACCGCGAGGATCTCCTGGGGGTCGCCGGTGAAGAATTGCCACTCCGGTCCCGCGTTGAAGCGCTGGGCATACTCCCGAAGGCGCTCCGGCGTGTCGTACTCGGGGTCGATGGAGAAGGAGATCATGCGCACCTTCTCGGCCTCGGGCCCCAACTCCTTCTGCACCTGGGAGAAGACCCCGGTCATGACCGGGCAGATGGTGGTGCAGGTGGTGAAGATGAAGTTGACCATCACGGGCTTGCCCGCATTCAGCGCCGCGAGCAGGGTGGTCGCCTGGCCGTCCATCCCGACCAGCTTTGGGTCGGGCAGGGCATAGGCATGCTCGCTGCGCTGGTAGCCCGTCTGCCGCATCATGGCGCGGTGTTGGGCATGGGGGTCCTCATCGCCCCCGGCCGCGGCGCCGTCGTGCCCCTCGTGATCCTGTCCTTCCTGATCATGGGCG
Organism: Chromatiaceae bacterium; assembly: GCA_041753195.1. GTDB lineage: Bacteria > Pseudomonadota > Gammaproteobacteria > Chromatiales > Chromatiaceae > Thiodictyon. The sequence goes on along the minus strand of JBGSUY010000411.1, from coordinate 171 downwards.
CTCTGATCATGGGCGGCCGGGTCGTGGGCCGAGTGGTCCATGTGCTCCGCGTGCTCCCCGTGGTCATGGATCATCTGCTCGGCGGCAGGCGGCTCGCCCGGTGAAGGCTGCTCCGCCGCCTCGGTGGGGGCCAGGGCGAGCGCGGCCCAGCCCAGGGTGCACGCGAGGGCG
>JBGSUY010000410.1:0-23918 GCA_041753195.1 Chromatiaceae bacterium | reverse complement strand
GCGCTCCGGGGGAAGGGGCCGCGCGAGCCCGAAGGACCGCGCGGCAGGCGGGGAGGAAGGCTCAGCGCCGGACGTCCCAGGCATAGGTCTGGCGGCGCCCCTCGAGATCGGTGCGCTGCATGTGGAGGCGCGGCTCCTCCTTCGGGCGGTTGACGATGAAGGACATCATCACCGTCTCGAAGCCGCGGGTGCTGTCGAAGCCCTGAAGCCGGATGTAGCTGTCGGGATTGGCCTTCCGGCATTCGTCGAGCTCGATCATCACGCCCTTGGCGTCCTTCAGGTCGAACATCGGGTTGCCCCACATCTCCCAGTAGGTGTTGCGGGGGTGGGGGTCGTCGGTCCACTCGACGCTCACCGCCCAGTCGCGGGAGAGCATGTAGTCGACCTGCGCCGTGATCTGCGCGTCCGTCAGGTCGGGCAGGAACGAGAAGCAGCCTTGGGTGATCCGCATGTGTCTGTCCTCACATGGCGACGGACGCGGTCGGCACATAGTCCGAGGTGTCCGTCGAGGTGTAGTTGAAGGTGATGTTGCCCCAGGTGTCGAGCGCGGCCTCGAGCGGCTTGCACCATTTCGCGGCCTCGCGCAGGATCTCGGGGCCTTCCGTCTTGATGTCGCGCCCCTCGTTCCGGGCGAGAACCATGGCCTCGAGCGCCACGCGGTTCGCGGTCGCGCCGGCCTGGATGCCCATCGGATGCCCGATGGTGCCGCCCCCGAACTGGAGCACCACGTCGTCCCCGAAAAGATCGAGGAGTTGGTGCATCTGCCCGGCATGGATGCCGCCCGAGGCCACCGGCATGACCTTCCGGATGTCCGCCCAGTCCTGCTCGAAGAAGATGCCGCGCGGCAGGTCCACCGCGTTCTTCGTCTCGCGGCAGACGTTGTAGTAGCCCTGCACCGTCATCGGGTCGCCCTCGAGCTTGCCGACCGCCGTGCCGCAATGCAGGTGATCGACGCCCGCGAGCCTCAGCCATTTCGCTATCACGCGGAAGCTGATCCCGTGGTTCTTCTGGCGCGTGTAGGTGCCGTGGCCCGCGCGGTGCATGTGCAGGATCATGTCGTTCTGCCGGCACCATTCGCTGATCGACTGGATCGCGGTCCAGCCGACGATGAGGTCGACCATGACGATGACGGAGCCGAGCTCCTTGGCGAACTGCGCGCGGCGGTACATCTCCTCCATCGTGCCTGCGGTGACGTTGAGGTAATGCCCCTTGACCTCGCCCGTGTCGGCGGTGGCCTTGTTCACGGCTTCCATGCAGTAGAGGAACCGGTCGCGCCAGTGCATGAAAGGCTGCGAGTTGATGTTCTCGTCGTCCTTCATGAAGTCGAGCCCACCCTTGAGCCCCTCGTAGACGACGCGGCCGTAGTTCTTGCCGGACAGGCCGAGCTTGGGTTTCGTCGTGGCGCCCAGAAGCGGCTTGCCGAACTTGTCGAGCCGCTCGCGTTCCACCACGAGGCCCGTGGGCGGCCCCTTGAAGGTCTTCACGTAGGCCACGGGGAAGCGCATGTCCTCGAGCCGCGCGGCCCTGAGCGGCTTGAAGGAGAACACGTTGCCGATGATCGAGGCGGTAAGGTTCGCGATCGAGCCTTCCTCGAAGAGGATGATGTCATAGGCCACGTAGGCGAAGTACTGCCCCTCCTGGCCCGGCACGGGCTCCACCCGGTAGGCCTTGGCGCGGTAGCTGTCGCAGGCGGTGAGCCGGTCCGTCCAGACCACCGTCCATGTCGCGGTGGAGCTTTCGCCCGCCACGGCCGCCGCGGCCTCGACCGGGTCCACGCCCTCCTGCGGGGTGATCCGGAAAAGCGCGAGGATGTCGGTGTCCTTGGGCTCGTAATCCGCGTCCCAGTAGCCCATCTGGGCATACTTCAGGACGCCGGCCCGGTAGCGTTCCTTGCCCTTGAGTTCCTTGGGCGTGGCGATCTCGTTCATTGTCTGGTCCTCCGGTTTCTGTCAGGCGGCCATCGGGCCGGCGATCCTCGGGTCGAGCGTGCCCGCGGCGTAGCGCCGGGCCATGTCGTCCATCGGCACGGGCTTGATCTTCGAGGCCTGTCCCGCCGTGCCGAACCTCTCGAACCGGTCGCGGCAGAGCGTCTCGAGCTCCTTCATCGCGGGGATCAGGAACTTGCGGGGGTCGAACTCGCCCGGGTTCTCCTGCGCGACCTTGCGGAACTGGCCGGTCATGGCCATGCGGCAGTCGGTGTCGATGTTGACCTTGCGCACGCCCATGCGGATGCCGCGCTCGATCTCCTCGATCGGAACGCCGTAAGTCTGCGGCATGTGCCCGCCATGCGCGTTGATGAGGTCCTGGAGCTCCTGCGGCACAGACGAGGAGCCGTGCATCACGAGATGCGTGTCGGGGAGCTTCGCGTGGATCGCCGCGATCGTCTCCATCGACAGGATGTCGCCGTCGGGCTTGCGGCTGAACTTGTAGGCGCCGTGGCTGGTGCCGCAGGCGATGGCGAGCGCATCGACCTTCGTCTGTGCCACGAAATCCACCGCCTGATCGGGGTCGGTGAGAAGCTGGTCGTGCGAGAGCTTGCCCTCCGCGCCCGACCCGTCCTCCACCCCGGCCTCGCCAGTCTCGAGCGAGCCGAGCACGCCCAGCTCGCCCTCGACCGAGGCGCCGACGGAATGGGCGGCCTCGGTCACGCGGCGGGTGATCGCGACGTTGTAGTCGTAGGAGGCGGGCGTCTTCATGTCCTCGCCCAGCGAGCCGTCCATCATCACGGAGCTGAAACCAAGCTGGATTGAGCGCTGGCAGACCGCCGCGGAGGTGCCGTGGTCCTGGTGCATGACGACCGGGATGTGGGGCCACTCCTCGATCGCGGCCAGGATCAGGTGGCGCAGGAAGGGCGCGCCAGCGTACTTTCGGGCGCCGGCGGAGGCCTGCACGATCACCGGGGAGTCGGTCTCGTCCGCCGCCTCCATGATGGCGCGCATCTGCTCCAGGTTGTTGACATTGAAGGCGGGTACGCCGTAGCCATGCTCGGCGGCATGGTCCAAGAGCTGACGCAATGAAATCAGGGCCATCGTCGTTCTCCTCGTGTTTGCTAGGAACGCTGCAAAGCGGGTTTACCGGCGGATCAGTCGTCGCTCCACAGGCGATGCTCACCGACCCGCATGATCTTCAGGATATTGGTCTGGCCTTCGACGCCGGAGCGGTCGCCCTTGGTGATGATCACCAAGTCCCCGTCCTTCACGGTGCCCCGACGCTTGAGCTCCTCGATGACCTCGGCGTTGACCTCGTGCATATCCGTCGAAGCGACGTCGAATGCTACCGGATAGACGCCGCGAAATATCCGGACTTTGCGCCGGGTCTCCGCGATCCGGGTCATGGCATAGATGGGGATGCCGGAGCTGATGCGCGACATCCACTTGACCGTAGAGCCGGTCTCGGTCAGGGCGGCGATGGCCTTAACCCCCAGGTGATGGGCGGGGTACATGGCGGCCATGGCAATGCCCTCGGCCAGCCGTCCATAGACCGAGTTCAAACGATGCCCCGAGCGGGTCACGTGCTTCTCGGCCTCGAAGCAGATGCGGTCCAGGGCCTCCACCACCTTGGCGGGGTTCTTGCCGACTGAACTCTCGGCCGAGAGCATGACCGCATCGGTCCCGTCGAGGACCGCGTTGGCGACGTCGAAGACCTCGGCCCGCGTCGGGATGGGGTTCTCGATCATGGACTGCATCATCTGGGTGGCGGTGATGACGACACTGTTCAGCTCTCGGGCCCGGTGGATCAGGCGCTTCTGAACCGCCGGGAGCTCCGCGTCGCCGATCTCCACCCCCAGGTCGCCGCGGGCCACCATGATGACGTCCGCCGCCTCGATAATATCGTCTACGGCATTGAGGGCCTCGGCGCGCTCAATCTTGGCGACAATGCCGCCTTTGCCTCCGGCCTCGTGGAACAACTCCCGGGCGAGCCGGATATCGTCGCCGTTGCGCACGAAGGAGACCGCCAGATAATCGGCCCCGAGCTCGGCGGCGAAACGGATATCGCCCTTGTCCTTTTCCGTGAGGGCCGGGGCGGAGAGCCCGCCGCCCTTCTTGTTGATGCCCTTGTTGTTGGAGAGCTTGCCGCCGAGGACCACGGTGCAACCGATGCGCCCGCCGGTAACCGACTCCACGTGGAGCGCGATGGCGCCGTCGTCCAGTAACAGGGTATCGCCGGGGCGCACATCGCCCGCCAGCTCCGGATAGGTGGTACCCACCTGGGCCCGGTCACCGGCATCTAGGGGGCAGGCCGCATCGATCGCGAAACGATCGCCCACCACCAGGTCGATGGGCCCAAGGCCAAACTTCCCGATACGAATCTTCGGCCCCTGGAGGTCCATCAGTACCGCCACCTGGCGGTTATTGCCCGCAATCATGCAACGCTCGCGCATGGCCTCGACCCGCTGGCGGTGACGCTCATGCGTATCGTGGGACAGGTTGAGCCGGACTACGTCGACGCCCGCCGCAAGCATACCGTCCATGACCTGTGCGGCATCCGTGGCCGGCCCCAGGGTGGCAACGATCTTAGTGCGTCTAGGCATCATGAGTGGCAAGTGGCGAGCGCCAAGAAGGGCTTTACCCTGACCCTGCGCCCTTGGTCCTCGGCCCTTAGCCCTTAGCTCGCGCCTCGAGCATGGCGACGGCGGGTAGGGTCTTACCCTCCAGGTACTCCAGGAAGGCCCCACCGGCAGTGGAGATGTAGGACACCTGGTCGTAGATGTCATACTTCTGGATGGCCGCGATGGTGTCGCCGCCCCCGGCCAGGCTGAAGCCCGCGGCCTTGGCGATGGCCATGGAGACGGTCTTGGTGCCCTCGCCGAACTGATCGAACTCGAAGACCCCCACGGGACCGTTCCAGACGATGGTGCCGGCCTTAGCGATGATGTCGGCGAGCTCTTGGGCGGACTTGGGCCCGATGTCAAAGATCATGTCGTCATCGGCCACGTCCTTGGAGTCCTTCAGCACCGCGGGCTCGTGCTCGTCGAACTTCTTACCGCACACCACGTCCACGGCAATGGGGATGCTAGCGCCGCGGGCGGTCATCTTTTCCATCAGTGCCTTGGCGGTCGGGATCAGGTCATGTTCGCACAGGGACTTGCCCACGTTATGGCCGGTCGCCGCGAGAAAGGTGTTGGCGATGCCGCCGCCCACCACCAGTTGGTCAACCTTTTCGGACAGTGCCTCGAGCACGGTCAGCTTGGTGGAGACCTTAGAGCCGCCGACGATCGCCACCATGGGCCTTGCGGGGTTCGCCAGGGCCTTCTGCAGGGCATCCAGCTCCTGGGCCAACAGCAGGCCGGCGCAGGCCACTGGGGCGAATTTGCCCGCCCCGTGGGTGGATGCCTGGGCGCGGTGGGCGGTGCCGAAGGCGTCCATCACGAAGACGTCGCACAGGGCGGCGTATTTCCGGGCCAGCTCCTCGTTGTCCTTGCCCTCTCCCTTGTTGAAGCGCACGTTGTCGAGCAGCACCAGTTCGCCGTTGGCGACGTCCGGGGCCTGCGTCAGATAGTCGCGGACGAGGCGCACGGGCTTACCCAGCTTGGCGCTCATGGCCTCGGCGACGGGGGCGAGCGAGTCCGCCTCGGAGAAGACGCCCTCCTCCGGGCGGCCCAGGTGCGACATGACCATGACCTTGGCGCCCGCCTTCATGCAGTGCTCGAAGGTGGGCATGGAGGCGGTGATGCGGGCGTCGGAGGTGACCTTACCGTTCTTGACCGGGACGTTGAGGTCGGAGCGGATCAGCACACGCTTGCCGGCGAGGTCGAGATCGGTGAGCTTGATGAAGGACATGGGCGCAATCCCCTCTCGTCTGTCTGGATGTAAGCGATATGGAAAGCCCGGTCTGGAGGTCCGGGGGCTTTCCGCAGCGCTGACAGGAAGTGGCGAGTTGCGAGTAGCGAGGGCGGAGGAATACGGCCCCCGCCTCGCTACTCGTCATTCGCTACTCGTCACTCACTTCGCTACATGCTCCACCATACGCAGCATGTTGCAGGTATAGCCGTACTCGTTGTCGTACCAGGCCACCACCTTGACGAAGGTCGGATCCAGGGCGATGCCGGCCTCGGCGTCGAAGATCGATGGGGTGCTCTTGCCGCGGAAGTCGGTAGAGACGACCTTCTCCTCCGTGTAGGCGAGCACGCCCTTGAGGTCGCCGGACTCGGAGGCGGCCTTCATGGCGGCACAGATGTCCTTGTAAGAGGCGTCCTTGCTTAGCTCCACGGTGAGGTCCACCACCGAGACGTCGGAGGTCGGCACGCGGAAGGCCATGCCGGTCAGCTTGCCGTTGAGCTCGGGCAGGACCACACCGACGGCCTTGGCGGCACCGGTGGAGGACGGGATGATGTTCTCCAGGATGCCGCGACCGCCGCGCCAGTCCTTCTGCGAAGGGCCGTCAACGGTCTTCTGGGTGGCGGTGGCGGCGTGGACCGTGGTCATCAGGCCGCGCTTGATGCCCCAATTGTCGTGCAGCACCTTGGCCACCGGGGCCAGGCAGTTGGTGGTGCAGGAGGCCGCCGAGATGATGGCCTGGCCGGCGTAGGTCTTGTGGTTGACGCCATAGACGAACATCGGGGTCTTGTCCTTGGACGGGGCCGACTGGACGACCTTCTTGGCGCCGGCATCGATGTGCTTCTGGCAGGTCTCCTCGGTGAGGAAGAAACCGGTGCACTCGATGACCAGGTCGGCGCCGACCTCGTTCCATTTCAGGTTGGCAGGATCGCGCTCGGCGGTCAGTCGAATGGACTTGCCGTTGACGATCATGGTATTCCCTTCGACGGCGATGGTGCCGGGGAAGTTGCCGTGGACCGAGTCGTACTTGAGCATGTAGGCCAGATAGGCGGGGTCAAGCAGGTCGTTGATGCCGACGACCTGGATGTTCGGGAAGTCCTTGGAGATGGCACGGAAGGCCATGCGCCCGATGCGGCCGAAACCGTTGATGCCGACTTTGATGGTCATTGCGAGATACTCCTGTCAGTGTGAGAGGCGTCGATGGGGGGACCGGGGCACCTGGGCCCACCCAGTCCCCCCGAGGTTGGACTCAGAGCAGGCCACGAACCGTGGCAACCACCTCGTCCACGGTGAAGCCGAACTCCTTGAAGAGGGCGCCGGCGGGGGCGGACTCGCCGAAGCGATCGATGCCGATCACCGCCCCGTCGGTGCCCACGTATTTCCACCACCCGTCGGTGGTGGCAGCCTCCACGGCCACCCGAGCGGTGACCGCCTTGGGCAGGACGGACTCCTTATAAGCCGCATCTTGGGCGTCGAAGGCGTTCGTGGAGGGCATGGAGACGACCCGGATTCGCTTGTCCGAAAGGGCCTCGGCCGCCTTGACCGCCAGCTCCACCTCGGAGCCCGTGGCGATCAAAATGGCGTCCGGGGTGCCGGCGCAGTCGCGCAGGACATAGCCCCCCCGGGCGATGGCGGCGATCTGCTCGGAGCTCCGCTCCATGTGGGCCAGGTTCTGGCGGGAGAAGATGAGGCAGCTGGGGCCGCCCTTGCGCTCGATGGCCAGCCGCCAGGCGACGGCCGACTCGACGGCGTCGCAGGGACGCCAGACGCTCATGCGCGGGATCATGCGGAGCGTCGGGATCTGCTCCACGGGCTGGTGGGTCGGACCATCCTCTCCCAGACCGATGGAATCATGCGTGTAGACGAAGATCGAGGGGATCTTCATCAGGGCCGCCATGCGCAGGGCATTGCGGGCGTACTCGGAAAACATGAGGAAGGTGGCGCCGTAGGGGATAAAGCCCCCATGCAGCGCGATGCCGTTCAGGATGGCGGACATGCCGAACTCGCGCACGCCGTAGTAGAGGTAGTTGCCGCTCGCGTCTCCCTTACCAATCCCCTTGCAACCCTTCCAAATGGTCAGGTTGGAGCCCGCCAGGTCCGCGGAGCCACCCAACAGCTCGGGAAGCAGGGGGCCGAACCCATTGAGTGCGTTCTGAGACGCCTTGCGGGAGGCGATGGTCTCGGCCTTTTCAACCACCGAGGCGATGAAGGCGTCCGCCTTCTCGGACCAATCGGCGGGCAGCTCACCTGCCATGCGGCGCTTGAGCTCCGCGGCCTCGGCCGGATAGGCGGCGGCATAGGCGGCGAAACGGTCATTCCACTCCGCCTCGGCCACGGCACCGGACTCCTTGGCGGACCAAGCGGCATAGATGTCGGCGGGGATCTCGAAGGGTGGATGGGTCCAGCCCAGGGCCTCGCGGGTCAGGGCCACCTCGTCCGCACCGAGGGCGGCCCCGTGACACTCCTCCTTGCCCTGCTTGTTGGGAGAGCCGAAGCCGATGATGGTCTGGCAGCAGATGAGCGATGGCTTGTCGGTGAGGGCCCGGGCCTCCTCGATGGCAGCCTTGACTGCCTCGGCATCGTGGCCATCCACCTTGGGAATTACGTGCCAGCCGTAGGCTTCGAACCGCTTGGGCGTATTATCCAGGAACCAGCCCGGGGTGCTGCCGTGGCCCCGCACCTCCCCGTCGATGGAGATGTTGTTGTCGTCATAGACGGCGATCAGCTTGCCGAGCCCCAGCGCGCCCGCCAGGGAGCAGGCCTCGTGGGAGATCCCTTCCATGAGGCAGCCGTCACCGAGGAACACGTAGGTGTAATGGTCGACGATGGCATGACCCGGCTTGTTGAACTGGGCGGCCAGGGCCCGCTCGGCGATGGCCATGCCAACGGCGTTAGTGATTCCCTGGCCCAGGGGCCCGGTGGTGGTCTCCACCCCGGGCGCATAGCCGTACTCCGGATGACCCGGCGTCTTGGAGTGGAGCTGCCTGAACTGCATCAGGTCCTCGATCCCCAGCTCGTAGCCGGTGAGATGCAGCAGGGAGTAGATCAGCATGGAGCCGTGGCCGTTGGAGAGTACGAAGCGATCCCGGTCGGCCCACTGGGGGTTGGCCGGGTTGTGCTTCATGAAGTCGTTCCACAGGACCTCGGCGATGTCCGCCATGCCCATGGGCGCCCCAGGATGGCCCGAGTTGGCCTTTTGGACTGCGTCCATGCTGAGGGCGCGGACGGCGTTGGCGAGTTCTCTGCGTGAGGACATGGCCCCTCCTAATCGTGCTGTGACCTGAACGTACGATGACCTGAAGGCGTGACGCGCGGCGCCGTTGCGCCTCTTAGGCGGCCGACCGCGGAGATCCATCGAGGAATGGCGCGGAGCTGAGGCGAAGCTGAGGGCGAGGCCCTACCAGGGAGCCTGAAGGGGCACGAAACTCAGCCATCGCGACCCGGAAGTCCGGCGGGGATTCCCCAAAAACGGCCCATTGTCCTATAAAGGCCAAGACCAGGACATCAAAACAAACTTATGCCCGCTCTAAAAGCGTTTTATCAGTTCCGAATATTCAGAATTGCCTTCATCAATGTCCGCCAACCCCGAACCCCGCCGGATCCAGCCTCGCCCTAGGCCGCCTTCCACTTGATAGAGCAGCCCATGCTCGCGATTTGTTCTTGGGGGCCCCGGCCGGTCTCGGCCACCTGGCGCATGGCCTCGTAGAGGTCCCGACGCACCCCTTCGGGAGCTGTCTCCTTGCGGCTCGCATCCAGGCGGCCCCGGTACTGCAGGGCGAGCCCCGCGTTGTAGCCGAAGAAGTCGGGGGTACACACGGCACCGTAGGCCTGAGCCACGGCCTGAGTCTCGTCCACGAGATAGGGGAAGGGGAACCCGTACTCGTCGGCGACCCGCTGCATGTTGCCGAAGGAGTCCTCCGGGTAGTCGGAGGGATCGTTTGACATGATGCCCACGCACCCGATGCCCAAGGCCTGAAGGTCCCGCGCGTCCCGCACGATGCGCTCGCGGACCGCCTTCACGTACGGACAGTGGTTGCAGATGAACATCACCAGGAGCCCTTTCTCTCCCCGGCAGTCGTCCCGTGTCCAGATCCGCCCATCCACTCCCGGCAGGGCGAAGTCCGGCGCCGGGGCGCCAAAGTCACAGACGGGGGTTTCCAGGGATGCCACGGTCGTCCTCCGGGGGGTCATCGGTTTCGGGGCAGGGGACCATGGTAACCAATCCCGTGGGAAATCCAAGACCGGTGGCCTCGACGTTGGCGCATCTTGACCCGAGGGGCTGGGTTTTGCCGGCGCCGGCCGCTATTCTTAAGGGCTTCGACCAAAACGAGCAGGGGCCGGGCCCCTCGAGGCCATGAGCAAAGACTACATCTTCACCTCCGAGTCCGTGTCCGAGGGTCACCCGGACAAGGTCGCCGACCAGATCTCCGACGCGGTGCTGGACGCCATCCTTCGGCAGGACCCCAACCCGGAGCGTGCCCGGGTTGCTTGCGAAACCATGGTGAAGACCGGCGCCGTCATCGTCGGTGGCGAGATCACCACCAACGCCTGGGTGGACCTGGACGAGCTGGTGCGCGGCGTAGTCTGCGACATCGGCTACACCAGCTCGAACGTCGGCTTTGACGGCTCCACCTGCGCCGTGATCTCACTGATCGGTAAGCAGTCCGGCGACATCGCCATGGGGGTGGATCGCAGCGCCCCGGAGGAGCAGGGTGCCGGCGATCAGGGTCTAATGTTCGGTTACGCGACCAACGAGACCGACGTGCTCATGCCGGCCCCCATCACCTACGCCCACCGACTCGTCCAGCGCCAGGCGGAGATGCGCAAGTCGGGCGTCCTGCCCTGGCTGCGACCGGACGCCAAGAGCCAGGTGACCCTGCGGTATGTCCAGGACAAGGTGGTCGCCATCGACGCGGTGGTTCTCTCCACACAGCACGACCCGGACGTTGACTACCGGCACCTCCGCGAGGCGGTGATGGAGAACATCATCATCCCGGTGCTGCCAGAGGCGTGGATCCACGGCGACACCAAGTTCCACATCAATCCCACCGGGAGCTTCGTCATCGGCGGCCCCGTGGGGGACTGCGGACTGACCGGCCGCAAGATCATCGTCGACACCTATGGGGGCGCAGCTCGCCACGGCGGGGGCGCCTTCTCGGGCAAGGACCCGTCCAAGGTGGACCGCTCCGCCGCCTATGCCGGGCGCTACGTGGCCAAGAACATCGTCGCCGCCGGGCTAGCGGACAAATGCGAGATCCAGGTCTCCTACGCCATCGGCGTGGCGCAGCCCACCTCCATCACGGTTGAGACCTTCGGCACCGGCAAGATCCCGGAGGATCGCATCGCCGTGCTGGTGCGGGAGCACTTCGATCTGAGGCCCTACAGCATCATCCGCATGCTCGACCTCGTACGTCCCATCTACCGAAAGACCGCCGCCTATGGCCACTTCGGCCGCGAGAAGCCAGAGTTTACCTGGGAGCGCACCGACCAGGCCGAGGCCCTGCGCGACGCGGCGGGTATGTAAAAGAGCGCTCGCCGCAGATGAATGAAAGTAGGCGTTTACTCCGCAATAACGAGCCCACTAGGATCGGCAGCATCGAACACGGCAGGTCCCTGGCGCCGACCGAACCCGCCGCCTGCTCTAATCAGGGACTTGATTTGCGTTCATTTGCTTTCATTTGCGGCTAAGCCTTATTAACTCGCCGCCGAGGAGCGCTGCGACCGGGATCCTTCCCGGCCAGGCTCGGCGACCGGGTCGATCCGACAACGGCGCTCACTCACGTTTAACATCCGGAGCTTAAACCCATGAGTGAGTTCACCGACTACAAGGTCGCCGATCTATCCCTGGCCGACTGGGGCCGCAAGGAGATCCGTATCGCCGAGACCGAGATGCCGGGCCTGATGGCCCTGCGCGTCAAGTACGGACAGTCCAAACCCCTGACCGGTGCCCGCATCACCGGCAGCCTCCACATGACCATCCAGACGGCGGTGCTGATCGAGACCCTCGTGGAGCTTGGCGCCCAGGTCCGTTGGGCCTCCTGTAACATCTTCTCGACCCAGGACCACGCCGCCGCCGCCATTGCCGCCCGGGGCATCCCGGTCTACGCCTGGAAAGGGGAGTCCCTGGAGGAATACTGGTGGTGCACCGAGCGGGTGCTGAACTGGCCCGACGGTGGAGGTCCCAACATGATCCTGGACGACGGCGGCGACGCCACCCTGCTCGTGCACAAGGGCGTGGAGTTCGAGAAGGCCGGCCGGGTACCGACACCCTCCGCGGACGACAACGAGGAGTGGACCGCCATCCTTGGGGTCCTGGCCCGGAACTTCGAGCGCGACCCGCGCCATTGGCACAACCTGGCGGAAGCCATCAAGGGCGTCACGGAGGAGACCACCACGGGGGTGCACCGGCTCTACGAGATGGCAAATGCCGGGACCCTGCTTTTCCCCGGCATGAATGTAAACGACTCGGTCACAAAGTCCAAGTTCGACAACCTCTACGGCTGCCGGGAATCCCTGGTCGATGGGATCAAGCGCGCCACCGACGTCATGATCGCAGGCAAGATCGCCATGGTGTGCGGTTATGGGGACGTGGGTAAAGGGTGCGCCCAGTCCCTGCGCGGCCTCGGGGCCACCGTCTGGGTCTCGGAGATCGACCCGATTTGCGCCCTTCAGGCGGGCATGGAGGGCTACCGGGTCGTGACCATGGAGGACGCCGCCCCCATCGCGGACATCTTCGTCACCGCCACCGGAAACCTAAACGTCATTACCCATGACCACATGGCGGCCATGAAGGACCAGGCCATCGTCTGCAACATCGGCCACTTCGACAACGAGATCGACGTCGCCAGCCTCTCCCGGTACCAGTGGGAAGAGATTAAGCCCCAGGTGGACCATGTGATTTTTCCATCCACGAATGGGAATCCGGCCAAGCGCATCATCCTGCTCGCCAAGGGCCGGCTGGTGAACCTGGGCTGCGCCACCGGGCACCCCAGCTTCGTCATGTCCAACAGCTTCACGAACCAGGTGCTCGCCCAGATCGAGATCTTCGCCCATACAGAGAGCTACCCTGTGGGGGTCTATACCCTGCCGAAGCAGCTCGACGAGGAGGTCGCGCGGCTGCACCTCGGGAAGATCGGCGCCAGGCTCACCACCCTGACCCGGGCCCAGGCGGAGTACATCGGGGTGGCGGTTGCGGGGCCCTACAAGCCCGAGCGTTATCGGTATTGAGGAAAGGGGCTGAGGGCCAAGTGAGGGAGGCCCAAGGGACTCCAAGGGAATCGGGCAGAATCGAGGGAATGCCGTGTGGCCGTCTCTTCTATGTCCCCGTCGCGTTCCGGGACCCTTGGAGGCCGGGGCAGATCCTGTTGATCGGCGAGCGAGTGGAGTCAGGATGAGCGCCAAAGAAGGCAGCGCACGAAGCTTCAGCTTCGAGCTCTTTCCCCCCAAGACGGCGGAGGGGATGGAGAAACTCAAGACCGCCGTGATAGCCCTCAACGCCGTCGGACCCGAGTACTTTTCGGTTACCTACGGGGCTGGCGGCTCCACCCGGGAACGCACCTTCGAGACGGTGACCTGGCTACGCTCCCAGGGGATCGAGACGGCCCCCCACCTGGCCTGTATCGGCTCGCGACGCGCGGAAATCCGCCAGATCCTGGGTGACTATCGGGACCAGTCGATCCGACGCATCGTGGCCCTGCGGGGCGATCTGCCTTCAGGGATCGGGATGGGGGCGGCGGGGGATTTCCGCTACGCCAACGAGTTGGTCGAGTTCATCCGCGCCGAGCAGGGTGACGCCTTCCGTATCGAGGTAGCAGCCTACCCCGAGTACCACCCCCAGGCCGCCAGCCCGACCCGGGACCTGGAGAACTTCCAGCGCAAGGTGCTGGCTGGGGCCAACGCCGCCATCACCCAGTACTTTTACAATGCGGATGCCTATTTTGGCTTCGTCGACCGCTGCCGGGACCTCGGCATCCAGATCCCTATCATCCCCGGGATCATGCCCATCACCAATTACACCCAGCTCGCGCGCTTCTCGGATGCCTGTGGCGCCGAGATCCCCCGCTGGGTGCGGCGCCGGCTGGAAGGGTATGGGGACGACCGGAGCTCCCTGCGTGCCTTCGGCCACGACGTGGTCCTGCGACTGTGCCGGCATCTGCTAGAGGGCGGCGCCCCGGGGCTCCACTTCTACACCATGAACCAGAGCGGCCCCAGCCTGAGACTGTGGCAGGACCTGGGGCTCGCGCGGGATTGACGGCAAAGGCTCCTACCGGTGCCGCCCGGTGGGTCGAGCGGATCCGCTCGCCCAGGCCCCAAGGCGCCACAAGGGGCAAATCGGGAACCGCTATCGAAAAAATCAGCGAAGTCGGATTGCGAATTCGCAAGTACAGAGCCGGCCCCGGCTGATAGCCTTTCTTCCCGGAACCATCCACTCCTCCTTCGACAGGCCGCACCCATGGCTATTCGGTGCGGCCTTTTGTTTTCTCGGCCCCACCCGTCGAGGTCCCAGGCCGGATGACACCATCGCCGGGCAGCGGTTCACCACCCCAGGATCCGTGCCCAGTCAGCCCGGATAATCCAGATAGTGGCGCAGCCCCATCACCCGATCCGGCGCGAGCAAGAGGGGCTCGGGGTTGCGAATCAGGGTGTAGAAGCGGTCGCTCCGCCCCGGGAAGGGATGAACGGGGACGCAGGCCTCCCACCACTGCGACTCGGAAAGCAACCGATCGCCGTCGTCCTGAGAGAAGTAGAGGGCACTGCGCCGACATCTCAGCCGGCGGACCACCCCCTCCGGTGCCCGTGAGGCGGCGGCCGCGGTCGCCTGAGCGTCCAGCTCCCACGCGGCGAACAGCAGCATCACCTCGGCTCGTCCGTCGGCCTTCAACAGCCAGTATCCCTTGGGCTCTGACACCGCGTAGTACTCCACCACGCCGCGCTCCTCACAGACCTGGTAGAAAAAGTGCGCGAAGGCGGGGTCGCCCCACACCACCGGGTCCACTGCCTGAAGTACCTGGGTGATCAGGTGCGTCGCTTCCTCCAGGTAGGCAAACTGGAAGCGCTGAATCGCCTGGTTCAGCTCCAGGTCCAGGCGCGGATGGAGCTTTGGCAGATAAAGGTCGATCAGCCCTTCATTGAAGGCCTGTACGGCCAGCGCCTCGTCCGCCTGCCCAGTGAGTAGGATGCGCTTGCAGGGCAGATGGGCTAGTGCGCGGAAGAGGTCGAGGCCCGTCATCTCGGGCATCTGGTAGTCCGCCACCAACACGGTCACCAGGCCAAAGCGGGCGCGGTTGAACACCCGCAGTGCGATCATGGACTTGTCGAAGCCAACCAGCTGTTCCGCAAGGTCCTGCCCCCCCTCGCCCGGGTAGAGGTCCCACCAGTTCAGATCGAGCCGTCCGTGCAGACGGCCAGCGGCAAACTCGGACAACAGCTCCCGGGGCGAATCGAAGCGGAGAAAGGGCACCAGGTCGCCCAGTCTCAGGGGTAATAGATTAAGGAACGCGGGATCGTCGTCGACGAAGACGACCCGCGTTGGGTGGTAGAAGGGCAGGCACTTGTCTGGTTTCACGGAAAAGGCTTGCCGCTGGCTCGATACGTCGGGATCGCCTCCTGGCCGTTCGGGTGGCTCGGGACCTGGGAGCCGGCTGAGCCTGGTGGATGGGAACCCCTGATCGGCATTCTACTCAAGCCTGGCCCCACAGGAGCGGTCGCCGCAGCGCAGAAACTTGAGATCGCCATTGGTCTCATCGTAATAGCTGACGATGGGAAGACCGTCTGCCCCGATGGCGATGTCGGTGTGCCAACCCACGGATCCTGCGGTGTCGGGGGCGTGGATACGGACCCTATCGCAGGCCGGGTCGTCGCAATGGGCGATCCGCAGATTGGCATTGCTGTGGTCGTAATAGCTGATGATGGGGTTGCCGTCCACGCCCAACGCCATGGCCGGATTGGATCCCACGGAGCCCTCCTGGTCTATTGCCTTGAGATCCGCCCTCGTGCACTCCGGGTTCAAGCAGCGAGCCAGCTTCAGGTCGTCGTTCAGGAAGTCCCAGTAGACGATGACAGGGCGACCACCCTTGGGAATGAGGATATCGGTGCCGAGCCCAACCCCCCCGGTATCGATCACGCTCACCCGGGCCATGGAGCAGGCGGCATTCTCACAGTGCGCCACCTTGAGGTCCCGTCGGGAGCTATCGAAGTAACTGATGATGGGGTAGCCGTCCGACCCGATCGCCAACGCCGTGTACCAGCCTACGTCCCCTGCGCGATCCACCGTGGCGATGCTCACCTCGGCGCAGGCGGGGTCCCGGCAATGGGCTACCTTCAGATCGCCGCGGCCCTTGTCGTAGTAACTGATCACCGGCATCCCGTCGCGACCGATCGCCAGGCTGCCGTGCTGGCCCACCTGGTCGTCGCCGTCCAGCGTCTTCACCTCTAAGGTATCGCAGCGCGGATCCGAGCAGCGCGCGAATTTCAGGCTGCGGCCGCCGCCGTCGTAATAGCTCATGACCGGAAGGCCGTCGGCGCCCAGTGCTAGGGAGCTGGACCAGCCCAGGTCCCCCTCGGTGTCCAGGGCAACCAAGCGGCTCGATCGACAGTCCGGGTCTTCACAACGGGCGAGCTTGAAGTCCCGGTTCGTGTAGTCCAGATAGGCGATGAGCGGCAGTCCTTCGGCACTCAGGGCGATGGAGGTGTCCCAACCCACATCGGCCCCGCGGTCCAGGACGACGATGCGGTTCTGGGCGCTTGCGGCCGAGGGCCCGGCGCCTGCCGTCTCGGGGTCACCGACCAGGATGCTGACGACGTCGAAACGGCTGCGGTCGTTGCCCGCGACCACCGTCAGCGTATGCTTGCCGGGCCCCAACGCAGAAGGGACCGGGTCGGTCTCGAGCTGATCATCGCTGGCCGACCTCAGCACCAGGTATTCGGAGCCCAATCGGACTGTCGGCAGTCGACGAGTCCCGAAGTTCGCCCCGTAGACGGTGAGTCGGCGGGTCTTGGGATCGAAGGTCGCGTCCGCGATGACCAGTTGGGACTCCGCGGGCCGGCCATCGACAGGATTGGGCCGATCTGGCGTCTCGCTGAGCCGTTGCACCCCATCTGCCCGAAGGCCATGGGTGCCGAGGCACGCAGCCAAGGCCACCGTCAGAGTCACCATCGAAACCCAGCGCATCAAGTCACCGTCCCGCATACGGTCGGGGAACCGTCGATGATGGTAGGTGCGAATCCAGCCGGGGTTTGTCGCCTGGTTCTTGCTTTGCCCGGGCGGCCTGGTCTCAGGCGACAGGACGGTCAAATTTGCCGCTGGACTGCGACCGGGTCGGCGATTGGGCTGGCGGAGGTGGTCAAGGAGGCGCCTTCACGCGGCCTCCGAGCCCCGCAACCACGATGGGACACGTCCGACGCGGGTGCGGGCGCGTTCCGATCAGCGATGTGACGACGCGATCTCGGCACCGCTGAGCAAGGGCCCTCGTATCGGGACAATCGCCGTCGTCAGCTCCAACCGATACGCCGCTTGGGATTTGCGGTCCGCGCCGGCCCCGAGGCCACCTCGCAGGCACCCATTCCTGGATCAGGCCGGTGGCTTCCGAGGATCGGACTGCCCATCAGAAAGTCCCTGACCTCAGCCGCCGGAAGCGGTCGCGAGAGTAAGAACCCCTGAGCCTCGCTGCATTGGCCATCTTTCAAGAAGCTCAGCTGCCCTTCCGTCTCCACGCCCTCCGCGGTCACGCGCAGGTTCATGCTCTGACCCATGGCAATCACCGCCGTGGCGATGGCCTGGTCGTCGGGATCGGTGTTGATTGCGCACACGAAGGTGCGATCGATCTTCAGGTGATCGATCGGGAATTGTTTCAGGTAGCTTAGGGAAGAATAGCCCGTGCCGAAGTCGTCGATAGCCAGCTTCACCCCGAGACCTTTCAGGGCGCGTAGCGTGGTGAGGGCGACCTCGCCGTCCTTCATCAGCACAGTTTCCGTAATCTCCAGTTCCAGGGCCTCGGGCTCGAGCCCGGTCTCCTCCAGGATCCTGGCAACCCGGGCAGGGAAGCCATCCTGAGCGAACTGACGCACGGACACGTTCACCGCCACGCGATCGAGGCGGATGCCCTCGTCGTGCCACGCCTTGCACTGCGCGCAGGCGGTGCGCATTGCCCATTCGCCAATCGCTAAGATTAGCCCGCTGTCCTCCGCGATGGGGATGAATTCCGCCGGGGAAACCGGGCCCAGCTCGGCGCTATGCCAGCGGGCGAGCGCCTCGACACCCACGACCTCCCGCGTGGCCAGGTCCAACTGGGGCTGGTAATGCAGCGAGAGCTCGCCGCGTTCGAGGGCCCGGCGCAGACAGTTCTCGGTGGTCATGCGCTTTAGGGCCCGTTCGTTCATCGCCTCCGTGTAGAACTGGTAACGATTGCGGCCTTCGCGCTTTGCAAAGTACATGGCCATGTCGGCGGACTTGAGCAGGCTCTCCGCGTCACGCCCGTCTCCCGGATAGACCGCAATACCGATGCTGGCGCTGATCGTGACCTCGTGCCCCGCGAACGCGACGGGCTCGGCGAGTGCATCGAGCAGGCGCCGGGCAACGGCCCCCGCGTCACGCGCCTCGCGCAGATTGCTGAGGATGACGGTGAACTCGTCACCACCGAGCCGCGCGAGCACCTCCGGCTCTCTCGCGTGGCCGCCTTGAGCGATGGCATCGTCCATCCGGAGGTTGAGAAATAATCGCTTGGCGACCTCCGTCAGCAGCACGTCGCCCGCCGAATGGCCGAGGGTGTCATTGACCCGCTTGAAGTTGTCCAGATCCAGGAACAGCACCCCCAACGCGCGTCCTCGCGCCTGGGCTTGAATCAGATTCCGGCTGAGCTCCTCCTTGAACAGGGCTCGGTTGGGTAGCCCGGTAACCTGATCGAAGAAGGCTAGCTGGCGTATCCGCTCCTCTGCCTGGCGCCGCCGGCCTAAGGCACTAGCGAGCTGGCGGACCTCGTAGACATGAAACGGCTTCTGCACGTAGAAGAGGCTCCCCATGGGGGGAACCCGGTGGCCGATCTCCTCGGGATCGACATCCGAGAAGGCGGTGGCGATGACGATGTCCACTAGGGGGTCCAGCTCGCGGATCTGAGCGGCGGCCCACACCCCATCCCGCCCCGGCGGCATCCGCATGTCGAGAAACACCACGTCGAAGGGGTCGCCCAGGGCGAGGGCGCTGCCAACTGCCGCGACTGCGTCGGTCGCGCCGGTACAACATACCAGGTCGAATTCCTCCCGAGGCACGGCCGGGGCCCGCCCGCGACCTCCGAACAACCGGGCGCGCAGGTCTATGAGTTGGCTCGAGCCGGTACTGAGGGTGGAGGCGAGCAGGATCTCCCGATAACTGTCCAGGATACCGGCCTCGTCGTCAGCCACGAGCACCCGGATCGTCCGGCGCGGACTCGGTTTGACAACGGCGTTCATGCGGCCTCCTGAAGGGATTGACTGGATCTCGCCGCCCGTGGCAGCAGTAAATTGAAACAGGCCCCCCGTCCCGGCCCATCGCTCTCGGCGAACAGGCGGCCCCCGAGGGTCTGGATCGTATTGGCACTCCAATGCAGGCCCGTCCCCGATCCACGGGACTTGGTGGAAAAGCCCCGCTGAAAGATGCGCGAGAGGTTCTCGGCGGCGATCCCTATACCGTCGTCCATGAAGCGCAGGTGCACCATGGCCACCCCGTCGCAGACCGTCTCCCCGGCGATGATGCGAACCCGGCCGGGCAGGGGCCGATTGCCATCGGCGGCGATCGCCTCTGCCGCATTGATGAGTAGATTGCTCACCACCTGCTGCAACGCCACGCGCGCCGCTCGCGCCGGCCCCACACGTTCCAGCCCCGGACCTAGCTCGATCCGTGCCACCGCGTGGAGGGCGTCCGGCAACAGTGCGACGGTCTCCCGGACCAAGGGGGCCAAGGCGACCGGCTCGATGACCCGCTCCGCCCGACTGAATCGGTGTTGGTCAGCGAGGATCTGTTGGATGTGATCGACGTTGGCCTGGATCTCCTCGAGATCCCGCCGCGTACGCCCCACCAGCTCCGCCAACTCCTTTCCGGCGAGGCTCAGAAAGACCTGCATGTCGGCCCTCCGAGCCACATCCGATCCGCCGTCCGATCCGACCTCGGAAAGTTCCGCAGCGGCGAGCCCGACCTCCTCCACGGGGGCCGCCGCCAGGGCCGCCCTGAGGTTACCGAGCTTGACCCCGAGGGGCGTCAGGGCGTTGCCGATATTATGCAGGACCCCGCTCGCCATCTCCGCGATACCCGATTTGTAGGACTGCTCGACGAGCTGCTGTCGTGCCTCCGCCAGTCGTTCAACCATGCGGTCAAATTCCCGCGCCAGTAGTCCGAGCTCGTCTCGGCGCTGGGAGTTGAGCCGCACGTCCAGATCTTCCCGGGAACCCACAAGCAAGGCCCGGGTCGTCAGCTCCGAGATTGGGTCCAGCAGGCTTCGACGCATACCGACCAGCATCAGGAGCAGCACGAGGCAGCCGGCAAGCACCATCGAAACAGTGGCGAACCTCAGTGCCTCCCGACCCCCTGCGGCGATCAGAGGCGGCTTGACCTGAAGGTGCAGGGCCGGGGCGCCTCGGACGTCCATCACCGTGACTTGGCCAACGGTGATGCCTGCCCCTCCGACCAACCGGATGTCGCTTTGCGTTATGGCCCTCGGTTTTGAACTCGACGCTTCCGTTTGGTCAGGCACCTGGGGCACGGATACAGTCAGGTCAGCGCGGGCCTGGGCGGCGAGACGAGTGATGGCTTGTGAGTCGAGAAGGCGTGCCATCAACAGGCTGCCCCTCGCAGGCCCCTCCCCATCGCTCGTCAGGACCGGGCGGGAGACCACGAGCAGGGGCCCGCTTTCGCTCAGCACGATGCCCGAGAAGGGCTGGTCGCTCACGAAGGGCCGAAGCAGGTTCTGATCCGGCGAACCCTTGAGGGCGACTAGGGCCGGCGCGCCCCCGTCGCCAGAAAGTGGCCGGTGAGTCATCCCCCAGACGATCCGCGCTTCCCGGTCGTAAATCCCCATGGCGTGGAGCGCGAGGGCCTTCAGGGTGTGTGCCCCTAGGTTTGCTTCAACGTAGGCTTGATCTAGATCGCCCAAGAACTGATAGGTCTCGTCCCAGCTGGCCCAATCGGTCACGGATGGGACCAACAGATCCAGCTCACGCTCCAATGCGATCAGCGCCCGCTCTGCATTCTTTACCGTCTCCTCGCGCTCGAGCCGGAGAAAACCCGGATAGATCACCAGCTCTTGGACGGCTTGGTGCAGCGTGGCAAAGCCCAAGAAGAGCAGCAGCAGCAGGCCAACGACCTTGGTGCGAAGCGACATGGTCCCTCCCTCTCCGTTATCCCAGCGGGTTCGGCGTTCCTGTCTGGGCGGCCCAGACGCTCGGGTGAAACAACAGCGAGAGAAAATCGGCACCCACCGACGTCTTATCCGTCGATCGAGAGGCCCGGCCCGCGGGGACCCCGGAAGCCGACTCCGCGGGCTGGCCCAGGGTGGGCGTCATGATCGACGGCACCTCAATGAGTTCCCCGATCCCCCTCGACGCCTGGGCGTCAGTGCGGATGTTAGGGTGAACCCCCATGCCGGAACGTCGGCTAGTTCTTGATTTCGCTGGCACGCAGCCAGCGCCGACGCCCTTCCCTCGGCTTGGTCCCAGGATGCTGCGCCTGGATCCAGCGGATTGGATCCCCCCGCAGACGGCTGGGTCCGAGCCCGCCCCCATGCTAGGGTTGGAGCCTGTTACCCGAGGAGAGGACACCCCATGGCAAAGAAGTACCCCCTGATCCTGGTGGACGGCTCGGGCTATCTGTTCCGCGCCTATCACGCGTTGCCCAAGCTCAGTAACTCCAAGGGGGAGGCCACTGGGGCACTGGTCGGTGTGCTCGCCATGCTGCGCAAACTGATCGACACCCATCACCCGGACTATGTAGCGGTGGTCTTCGACGCCCCCGGCAAGACCTTCCGGGACGCCCTGTATCCGGAGTACAAGGCCAACCGCCCCCCCATACCCGATGACCTGCGGGAGCAGGTCGCCCCGCTGCAGGAGATCATCCGCGCCATGGGCCTGCCCCTCCTGGTGGTCCCGGACGTGGAGGCCGACGATGTCATCGGCACTCTGGCCACCCGTGCCGCGGAGCAGGGGCTCGACACCCTGGTCTCCACCGGGGACAAGGACATGGCCCAGCTGGTGGGTGACCACGTGACCCTGGTCAACACCATGACCGATACGGTGCTCGACCGCGCCGGGGTGATCGAGAAGTTCGGCGTACCCCCCGAGCGCATCGTGGATTACCTGAGTCTGATGGGTGACAGCGTGGACAACGTCCCCGGGATCCCCAAGTGCGGTCCCAAGACCGCCGCGAAGTGGATCAACGACTTCGGGGACCTGGACGGGGTCATGGCCCAGGCGGACCAGATCGGGGGCAAGGTGGGGGATAACCTCAGGTCCGTGTTGGACCAGCTCCCCCTGTCGCGGGAGCTCACCACCATCCGCCGGGACCTGGAGCTGGATTTTGGACCCAGGGACCTGACGCCGGCGCCGCCCGACGTCGAGACCCTGCGGGGCTGGTATCAGCGCATCGAGTCCAAGCGACTGCTGGCGACCCTGAACGGCACAGAGGGCGGTGAAAAGGCCGGCGCGGGATCCGAAGAGGCCGGTACCCAAGCGTCAGCCCGCTACGACCTGGTCCTGACGGGCGCGGACTTCGCGGCCTGGGTCCGACGTCTGGAGGCCGCGGAGCTCTTCGCCTTCGACACCGAGACCACGGACCTCGATTACATGCGCGCTGAGCTCGTGGGTTGCTCCTTCGCCGTAGAGCCGGGGGAGGCGGCTTATGTCCCCCTGGCCCACGGCTACCCAGGGGCCCCGGAGCAGCTCTCCAGGGACTGGGTCATGGAGCAATTACGCCCCCTGCTGGAGGATCCGGAACGACCCAAGGTTGGCCAGAACCTCAAATACGACATGAGCGTGCTGGCGCGCCACGGGGTGGCGCTCAAGGGCATCGCCCACGACACCATGCTCCAGAGCTATGTGCTCGACAGCACCGCCACCCGGCATGACATGGACTCGCTGGCCAAGAAGTATCTGAACTACGACACGGTTCACTTCGAGGACGTGGCGGGCAAGGGGGCCAAGCAGCTGCGCTTCGACCAGATCCCGGTGGAGCCCGCCGGCCACTACGCGGCCGAGGACGCGGACGTCACCCTGCGCCTGCACCAGACTCTCTGGCCGCGGCTCCGGGAGACCGGCAACCTGGCCCGGCTCTACACCGAGATCGAGGTCCCCCTGGTGCCCGTGCTCTCGCGCATGGAACGTACCGGAGTACGGATCGATCCGGATCTGCTCAAGGAGCAGAGCCATGAGCTGGCCCGGCGCATCCAGGAGCTGGAGGAGCAGGCCTACGCCACCGCGGGCCACCGCTTCAACCTAGGCTCCCCCAAGCAGATCGGCGAGATCTTCTTCCAAGAGCTCGGGCTCCCAGTCGTTGCCAGGACGCCTACCGGGGCCCCGTCCACCTCCGAGTCCGTGCTGGAGCAGCTGGCGGAGGACGGACATGCCCTGCCCCGGCTGATCCTGGAGCATCGGGGGCTCTCGAAGCTGCGCTCCACCTACACGGAGAAGCTACGTCTGATGATCAACCCGGACACGGGGCGGGTCCACACCTCCTATCATCAGGCGGTGGCCGCTACCGGCCGGCTGTCCTCGTCGGACCCGAACCTGCAGAACATCCCGGTTCGCACCGAGGAGGGGCGACGCATCCGCCGGGCCTTCATCGCTGAGCCCGGGCATCGGATCCTGGCGTCCGACTACTCCCAGATCGAGCTGCGCATCATGTCCCACCTCTCTGGGGACGAGCGTCTGCTCGCGGCCTTCGCCAGGGGCCAGGACATCCACCGGGCCACCGCGGCCGAGGTGATGGGCATCCCGCCGGAGGAGGTGACCAGCGAGCAGCGCCGCTCCGCCAAGGCCATCAACTTCGGGCTCATCTACGGCATGTCCGCCTTCGGCCTGGCCCGCCAGCTCGGGATCGACCGGGGGGCGGCCCAGGAATACGTGGACCTCTACTTCAGCCGTTACCCCGGCGTGCGGGCCTTCATGGACCGCATCCGCGCCCAG
>JBGSUY010000409.1:0-2473 GCA_041753195.1 Chromatiaceae bacterium | reverse complement strand
GATTCCCGGATCTGTTCCCAGGCTTCGCCCTACGGGCTCCCTGCGTCTCCCCCGGCGGCCAGGTACTCTAAAACCTCCCGGGCACGGAACAAAGGGTAGCTCCTCCGGGAGACATAATCCTCCGGGACGGAACAAGTATGGGGGTCGGGAATCCGCCGACCCCATGCCCAAGCCCAAAAGCCCACCGGAGCCAAGGACCATGACCCAATTCCCGCTGCACACCCCGAGCACCGCACCCACCCCTTCGAAGGCCATCCTGTCCCAGATCGCAAACGCTGGGGCCGAAGCCCCAAACTTGGTGCGCGCCCTGGCGGAGGCCCCGGCGGCACTCACCGGGTTCCAGCAACTCAAGGCGGCCTTTGCAAACTCCAGCCTTTCGCCCCTCGAGCAAGAGGTGGTCTATATCTCCGTCGCCAAGGCGAACGAATGCCATTACTGCACCGCGCAGACGGGCGCCTTCGACAGCAGCCCAGAGGCCCAGGCGGCGGCCGATGCGATTCGCGGTGAGCGCCCCATTCGGGATCCACGGCTGCAGGTCCTGCGACGCTTCGCCATGGCAATGACCAGCCAGCGGGGCTGGGTCTCGGATACCCACATCGAGGATTTCCTCGCGGCGGGCTATAGCCGTGCCCAGGTGCTCGAGGTCATTAGTGGGATCGCCCTGGCGACCCTCTCAAGCTACGTCAATCATGTGGCCGCGACCCCCATCGATGGCGGGGTGTACGGACAGCCCCTCGACGCCTGATCGGGCCCGCCAGGGACTCGGCGAGGGTACTCAGCCTCGCCCGGGTCCCTGGTGACGCGGGCTCCATCCGCTGATCGCCATCCCATACCCCCCGTTGCCGAGGCCACCACGCTTCTCCACGGCTTCGGCAGCTTACCAAGGTTCCGACCCAGTGACTCGGGCCAGACCCTATCCAATGTGGCACCGGCCCTGGTACCGGGCCCGTGACTGTCTCGGGGGCCGTCATTAACCCCCAGGTCCCCTAAGACAAAGTCCCGATGTCATAGGGTCTCGTCTATCTATCTGATCTTCAATATCGATTTCCCTTCGGCGGCGCCCGCCCCGACCCTCAGCCCATCAACAACGGCTTCAGGAGGCAGTGCCAGCGATGCGTGTCTTCAACCAGATCGGGCTGGGAAATCTCAAGGGCGACCTCTTCGGCGGAGTCACCGCGGCCATCGTCGCGTTGCCCATGGCCCTCGCCTTCGGTGTCGCCTCGGGGGCCGGTGCGGAGGCGGGGCTCTATGGGGCCGTGCTGGTGGGTCTCTTCGCCGCCCTGTTCGGCGGCACGCCCACTCTGATCTCAGAGCCAACCGGGCCCATGACCGTGGTCTTCACCGCGGTCATCATGACCCTGATGGCCCCGGATCCCGTGACCGGCCTGCCACCCGAGAACGGGATGGCCATGGCCTTCACCGTGGTCATGCTCGCGGGGGCCTTCCAGATCCTGTTCGGCCTCCTCAAGCTCGGGCGCTACGTCACCCTGATGCCCTACACAGTCATTTCGGGCTTCATGTCCGGGATCGGCTTCATCCTCATCATCATCCAGCTTCCGGCCCTGCTGGGCTTCGCGTCGCCCTCGGGCGGCGTCCTCGGCTCCCTCCAGGCCCTGCCTGGGCTTGCCGCCCAGGTGAACTGGGGTGAGCTGGCCCTGGGTGTCCTTGCCCTGGCCATCCTCTTCCTGATGCCCAAGGCCTGGCGGCGCGCCATACCACCCCAGCTCCTGGCCCTGGTGCTCGGCACCCTCCTCGCGGTCTGGGTGCTGGGCGCCGGCAGCTACCGGGCCATCGGCGAGATCCCCACCGGATTCCCATCGATCCAACTCCCGACCTTCAGCCCGGAGCAGTGGCGCACCATCCTGATCGATGCCCTGGTCCTCGGGATGCTCGGCTCCATCGACGCCCTGCTGACCTCGGTCATCGCCGACAGCCTCACCCGCACCCAGCACAACTCCGACAAGGAGCTGATCGGACAGGGCCTGGGCAACCTGGCCTCGGGGCTCTTCGGCGGGCTGCCCGGGGCCGGCGCCACCATGGGCACCGTGGTCAACATCCAGTCCGGCGCCCGCACCGCACTCTCGGGGCTGACCCGCGCCCTGATCCTAGCCGTTGTGGTGTTCGGTGCCGGTCACCTGGTGGAGGACATCCCCAAGGCAGTGCTGGCCGGCATCGCCATCAAGGTCGGGATCGACATCATCGACTGGGGCTTCCTGCGCCGGGCCCACCGGGTCTCCTTGCGGGGAATGCTCATCATGTACGGCGTGATCGCCATGACCGTCTTCGTGGACCTAATCACGGCGGTCGGCATCGGGCTCTTCGTCGCCAACATCCTCACCATCCGCCGGCTGGCGGACCTCCAGTCCGAGGCGGTGCGGGTGATCAGCCCCGGCGACGACCCCCGCGCCCTCGACTGCGGGGACATGGGCCCCGCGGAGCGGGCCATCCTCGGCGACCCCGCCAACGGCATCAA
>JBGSUY010000408.1:0-7117 GCA_041753195.1 Chromatiaceae bacterium | reverse complement strand
CGGCGGCTCCTCGGACGCCGATGGAACCATTACCGCCTATACCTGGAGCGGCACGCCCAACCCGGCAGACGCGGTGAGCCCCACGGTCAACCTGGCCGCGGGCACTTACACCTTCAGCCTGGTGGTGACCGACAACAGCGGCGCCACGAGCGCGGCCGACACGGTCAGCATCGCCGTGAATGCGGCCCCGCCACCACCCCAGGCTTGCAACCCAGTCCCCACGGACCCGGCGATCGCCCATGCGGAATGCATCACCGAGTACCCGGGGCCCGAGGTCTGCGTGGCCTGCCACGAGACGGAGGCGCGCGATATGCACGGGTCGGTGCACTACCAGCAGGGCGGGGCTTTCCCGAACGTGCCCAACATCCCGCTGGACTTCTACGCGGCGGGCGAGCGCCCGGCCCACCCGGCGAGCGAGCTGGTGGCCACCGGCGTCAACACCTACTGCGGCACCCACGAGAACTCCCCGCGCTTCACCTGCGCCGGCTGCCACGTCGGTAATGGACGGTTCCCGATGGCCCAGTCTGAATTCGAGCTTCTCGCTCCGTCTTCAAACGAGGCCCAGACCCAGTTGGCCAACATCGACTGCCTGATGTGTCACCAGGAGGTCTACAAGCGCTTCCCGGACTGGACCGACCCCGAAACCGGCACCGGCTACGGCTTTACCCCGCTCACTTTGGTAAACGTTGCCGAGGACCCGAGCACCGGCAAGCTAGTCCATACGGACGGCGCGACAGTGGTAAGAGATGGATTCGCCGGCATCCCCAACGTCGATCCGGTGACCGAGGACTTCCAGTTCCTGCCGGCCGGAAGTGACAACCTGCCCTTGGAGGTGCCGATGGCGCCCATGGCCGTCACAACGCTGGAGGCGGCCCAGACGGTGCATCCCACCACACGGCAGTCCTGCCTCAACTGCCATGCGGGGGCGGCCGGTGCCGATGGCGCCAAGCGCGGAGACCTCTCCAAGGAGCTCGCGGCCAGTGCTACCACCGCCCTGGACTTCCACATGAGCCCCCAGGGCGCCGATCAGACCTGCTCTGACTGCCATAGCGTCGCTGACCATCGGGTGCGTGGACGCGGGCTCGACCTACGCGCCAACGACGTCCCGGAGCGCTTCACCTGCGAGAACTCCGGCTGCCACACGAGCCAGCCGCACCCGACCACGACGACTGGCACGCAGCTGAATCGCCACACCGCCAAGGTGGCGTGCCAGACCTGCCACATACCGAAGTTCGCCAAGGCGGGGGTCGGGACCGAGGTGGCCCGCGACTGGCAGGATCCCCATCCGTCCGACTCCGCCTGCAACGGGCGCGGCGGCTGGTTGCCACGGGAGGACAAGGGCTTCAACCTGACCCCGAGCTACACCTGGTTCGACGGCAAGAGCGAGGTCTACTATCTCGGTGAGCCCCTGAACGGCCTTCCGACCCTCCCGCTGGCCGCGAACGTGGCATCGAGCTTTGGCTTCGCGGCAGGTGAGCCCGCCTACGTGCTCGGCGTGCCGACGGCCATCCTCAACGCCAACGGCGGGATCGATCCGAAGCTCGGCGCGAAGAACGCCACGGCCAAGATCTACCCCATGAAGGAGCACTGGGGCAAGCTCGCGAGCGACGGCGAGACCCTGATCGGCCACTCGACGTTCGAGTTCTTCCGCACCGGCAGCTTCTGCCGCGCGGTCGCGGTCGGCCTGGGGATCGATGAGGTCAACCAGGAGACGAGCAGCGTCTGCGCAGGCATGCCGGGAAGCACGGAAATGCCCAGCGGGACCGAGGCGGTGGCGGTCCACACCTTCCAGACCATCAACCACGGTGTCGAGCCGAAGGCCAACGCCCTGGGTGCCAATGGGACCTGCGGCACCTGCCATGACGTTCCAATAACGGGCTTCACCACGGGTAAACCGCTGCGGATGAGACTGGAGCTGGACATGGGCTATGCGGTGACCCGCGCCGGCATCACGGCGGGGAGCAACGGCAACTACACCTGTAGCGTGAGCTGCCACGGCA
This sequence comes from Chromatiaceae bacterium, assembly GCA_041753195.1. Taxonomy (GTDB): domain Bacteria; phylum Pseudomonadota; class Gammaproteobacteria; order Chromatiales; family Chromatiaceae; genus Thiodictyon. Next base: position 5,117 of record JBGSUY010000408.1, on the reverse strand, counting down.
GCAAGTCGGGCACCTTCACAAGGATCCACGAGCTGAGCAAGCACCGGAACGCGGGCTGCACCGCCTGCCACGCCAATCGGTGATCCCGTAAACGACGCATCCCGGGGCCCGAGGTACCCCGGGTCAACCTGCAAGGCCCGGACAGCGATGTCCGGGCCCCTCGTTTCTACGACCCGCGCGCACTCCGCGCACGATGGCCCCGGCGAGCCGCCGGGTGCTATCGTCCCATGTCCGAGTTGGTGTGAAACGATCCGGATGACGCTGGGTCAGAGCCCCACCGGTCGCCCTCGGAGGTAGTGCCCCCATGTCCACGCCCGACGAGATCCCCCGGCTGCTGCACCTGGCCACGCGGGCCTCGGTGGCGACCGCCGTCCTGCTGATACTGGTGAAGCTTGGGGCCTGGATGGTCACCGGCTCCGTCAGCGTGATGGCCTCCCTGATCGACTCCCTGATGGATGCGGGGGCCTCCCTGGTGAACCTCCTGGCGGTGCGTTACTCACTTCAGCCCCCCGACAGCGATCACCGCTTCGGGCACGGCAAGGCGGAGTCCCTGGCTGGGCTCGGGCAGTCGGCCTTCATCGCGGGATCCGCCGTCTTCCTCAGCCTCCACGCGGTCGACCGCCTGCTGCATCCCCAGCCGCTGACCCAGATCGGCGCCGGTATCGCCGTGATGATTTTCGCCATGGTGGCGACGAGTGCCCTGCTGGTCCTGCAGCACCATGTGATCCGCCGTACTCAGTCCACCGCCATCAGGGCGGACGCCCTGCACTACGCCACCGATCTGGCGACCAATGGGGCGACCCTGGTCGCCCTGGTCCTGGCGGTTCTCGGCTGGCCGGGGCTCGACCCGCTGTTCGCCCTGGTGATTGCCGCCTACATCCTGTACAGCGCCTACCGGATCGCCCGCGACGCCATCGCCCTGCTGATGGACCGGGAGCTCGCTGACGAGGAGCGGGCGCGGATCCAGCGGGTGGCCGAGGCGGTGCCAGGGGTCCTGGGTGTTCACGACCTGCGTACGCGGCGCTCGGGCCAGACCCCCGTGATCCAGTTGCACCTGGAGCTCGGGGATGAGCTGCCGCTCATCGAGGCCCACCGGATCTCCGATGCCGTGGAGGACGCCCTCCGGGTGCTCTATCCCCTGGCCGATGTGACCATCCACCAGGACCCCGTGAGCCTGGGGCTGGAGGCGACCGAGGGATCCTCACATTAGGCGCATCCCTGTTCGCGTTTCGGCCTGTCGCCGCAGGGTTGACGCGGGGCGACGGATCGGCGTTCATGGCGGCCCCGAGCCCTGACTGTCCTGACCCCAGTGGATCCAACTGGCATCGCCCGCATCGCCCTGGTCACCGACTTCGGTGCTGGCCTCTACGTGGGGCAGATGAGGGCGCGGCTCTCGGCCCTGGTCCCGCATGTGCCGGTCATCGATCTGGTGCAGGATCTGCCCCCCTTTCGCCCGGATCTGGGGGCCTATCTGCTGCCGGCCCTGGTCCGGGACATGCCCCGGGGCACCCTCTATCTGTGCGTAGTGGACCCCGGGGTGGGTGGTGAGCGGGCGGGACTTCTGGTGGAGTCTGATGGGGACTGGCTCCTGGGTCCCGATAACGGGCTCCTCTCCCGGGTCGCCCACCGGGGCCGAGAGGTCCAGGCCTACCGCATCGGCTGGCAGCCGAAGGACCCGTCGGCGAGTTTCCATGGCCGCGATTGGTTCGCCCCGGCAGCGGCCCGCCTGTGTCTCGGGGAGCACTTGGGGCTTACGGCCCTCGATCGGCGCGCCCTTGTGGGTGCGGACTGGTCCGACGATCTGCCGGCGGTGGTCTATGTGGACCGCTATGGCAACCTGATGTGCGGACTGCTGGCGGGGACCCTACCGGGCGGAGCCCAGACCCGGATCCGGGCGGCCGGCCACGTACTCCGCCGAGCCCGCACCTTCTGCGACGTCGCCCCTGGGGAGCCCTTCTGGTACGAGAATGCCCTGGGACTGGTGGAGATCGCCGTGAATCAGGGACGGGCGGATCGACTGCTCGGCCTGGCACCGGGGGATTCTATCGCGTGGATTCCAGCGGGGGATGCCGAGACGGCCCATGTGTGAGCTCTTCGCCATGTCCAGCCGGGTTCCGGCCACGGTGAACCTGTCCCTCGAGCGCCTGGCCCGCCATGGGGGTGACGAGGGCCCCCACCGGGATGGCTGGGGCTGCGCCTTCTACGAGGGACCGGACCTCTTTCTGGTGCGCGAGCCCCATCCCGCCAGCCACAGCCCCCTGATGCGGCTCCTGGAGACCCAGAAGCGGCGCGGCTGCATGGTGCTCTGCCATCTGCGTCTCGCCAGTGTCGGCGGCCGGGCCCTGCGCAACACCCAGCCCTTCGCCCGGGAGCTGGGGGGCGTGATGCACAGCTTCGCCCATAACGGCGACCTGCACGGGATCCACGCGGTCCCAGGGCTGCGGCCGGGGCGCTTCCGGCCGGTGGGCGACAGCGACTCCGAGTGGGCCTTCTGCGCCCTGCTGGAGCGTCTCGCACCCCTTTGGGTGAAGGCGGAGGGGGAGGTCCCGCCGCTGACCGAGCGGCTCTCCCTCATCGCCGGACTGGCCGAGGAGCTGCGCGCCCTGGGGACGGCCAACTTCATCTACGGGGACAGCACCGCGCTCTTCGTCCATGCGGATCGCCGCACCCAGATGGACGGGGCCATTCGCGCCCCCGGGCTCTACCTGCTCCAGCGGGCCTGCTGGCGGCCGGGTCCGGAGCTGGCGGAGGCCGGCATCAGCCTGGCCACGGTGCGCCAAGACGTGTCTCTGGTCGCCAGCGTCCCGCTCACCGACGAGCTTTGGCGTCCCCTCGGCGCGGGGGAGGTCCTGGCCCTTCAGAGGGGTCGCTGCCTGGACGTGCTCGGTCGCGAGAGCAACGATTTCGCCTCCCGGCTCGGACGATCCCAAGCGACGCCCTGCGGCGGGTCGGACTCACCCTGACGTCGCGCGTGTCCCGCCGCCCGGCGGGGGTCGAAAAATGCCCTGGGCGACGCCATGTGCACTCGGGCGGAGATGCGTCGCAAGGAGAACGCTTGACAGTCCCGGCAGCATCTCGATTCCACCACGCGAGAATGACGGAGAGAGCTATGGCTAATCTCGGCGATCTGCTCGGTAGCTTCATGCAGAGCACGATGTCCAAGTCCGGCGAGGGCCGGATCGGCAACGTGATCCAGGACCTTCAATCGAATCTGGGCTCCATGGTCGGGGGCCAGGGCGGGCAGGGGGGCCTTGGCGGCGTCCTCGGTAACGTGCTGGACATGGCCAAGAACACCCTGGGCAATGCCTCCCAGAACCCGGCCCAGGCGGCAGGCATCGGCGCCGTTCTCGGGTCGATCCTCGGAGGCGGCGGCAGCTCGATCTCCGGTGCCGTCAAGGGTGGGGCCCTGGCACTGCTTGCCGGCGTGGCTTACAAGGCCCTGACCAATGCGGGGCAGGGGGCCGCCGGCTCCCGCGCGGGGGGCGAAACGCCGCAGTTCAGCGGCGGTGACCTGCCCCTCGGGATGGCGGCCCCCGCGACCCCGGATCAGGCCCAGGCCGTGGAGCAAACCGCCGAGCTGGTGATCAAGGGCATGATGAACGTCGCCAAGGCCGACGGCCAGGTAAGCGCCGACGAGATCCAGCGCATCGTCGGCAAGCTCAAGGAGGCGGGCATGACGGGCGACGCGGAGGCCTGGATCCTGGCGGAGCTGCGCAGGCCCCTGGATCTGGACGCCTTCGTGGCGGAGATCCCGAGCCGCGAGGTAGCGGCGGAGGTCTATGCCGCCTCCCTGCTCGCGGTGGAGGTCGACACCCCCCAGGAGCGTGCCTATCTCGCCGATCTCGCCCAGAAGACGGGGATCTCGGGTCCCGTGGCCCAGCAGATCCAGCAGACCCTGGGGGTCACCGTGTAATCAGCGGGGATTGCTGCAACAGATGACGCGCGCTTGCTCGAGGGCGTGCCGCGCCGCCGATCGGCTCCCCGTGTTCGGCCTTCACCCCCATCCCGACCTTCCCCCGCGAGGGGGAAGGGGCTTGGCCGGTGCGGCGCTCGCAGGTAGTCCGCGTCCTTAAAGCAACATCTGCGGGGCGGAGAGGCGTCGGGGCTTGTCCTGGCGGCCCGTGCCTTCGCGGCGAATCCAATCGACCCAGAGCTCCTCGCCCCGGCCGCGGTCGATCAAGGTCAGACGCACGACTTCTAGAGTGCTGACCTGCTCACCAGCGATGGAGAGCATCCTGTCACCGGTCTGGAATTCTGAGCGACCCCTAGCATGGTCATCGCGCACCTCGTGTTCGCCCTGCTCGCCACCGGCTACATCCTGATCGCGATCCGCCTGGAGGAGCGGGACCAGCGCGCCGTCCACCCGGAGTACAAGGGCTACCGGGAGCGGGTGCCGATGCTGATCCCCCGATTCACGGGGACGCCGAACAGTGGAACCTCGGCAAGGGAGGCTGCCTGAGGAGGCGCTCGCGTGGAGACGCGAGGTGGAAACCAAGGGGCGGGTACCGTTGGCGCCCGCCTTCTTTCCTGTGGAGCAGATCCAGCATGCTGCGGCAACGCGCCGCTTCCCTATACTGATCGCGCCCCGAGCCCCACCGCGTTTCCAGGAGGCCCCATGGCCGGTTCCCGTTTGCGCACGCCCCTCCCCGCCCTGCTCGCACTCCCTTTCCTCTGCGGGGTGGTGAACGGCCCTGTCCTCGCCGAGTCGGCGGCGGCCCCTCCCGCGCGTCAGGCGGTCCTGATGCAGGACTCGGATCTCGCCGGGCGGGACTTCCGCATCCTGAAGGAGGTGGACCTGGAGGTTTGCAAGTCCGCCTGTCTGGCGGAGCCCGGTTGCCTCGCCTTCACCTACAACGCCAAGGCCCGTTGGTGCTTCCTCAAGGACCGCTTCGATGCGCCCCGGACCTTTCTGGGGGCCATCTCCGGGCGGGTGCTGGAGGGGGATGCCTCGGTACGCGCCAAGCGGCTCGCCGAGCTCTCCTTCCTGCCCTCGGAGACACTCACCTCCGCCGCCAAGCTGGTGGATAGGCTCTCGGCCCTGGCGACCCGGGATGTGGCGGGGGTCGGGGGGGCGCTGAAGGAGGCCGCGGCGCTCCGGGGTCAGGGTGACGGGGAGC
>JBGSUY010000407.1:0-4867 GCA_041753195.1 Chromatiaceae bacterium | reverse complement strand
GGGCGTTGAGCAGCGAGCCCAGGGCTGCCTCCAGGGTGATGGGCCTGAAGGTCCCCGCGCAGTCCGGGGTCTGGGGCGGCATCAGGCAGCGGAAGCAGTAGAGCACCGCGGCGGCGGCCACCGACAGGGGGCAGTTGATGTTACCGGGGACCTGGGGCGCGGTACCCGCGAAGTCCAGGTGCACCCCGGCCTCCGACACCGCGAGCCGCAACCGGATGGGGATGCCCAGGGTCCCCTGGCCGTCGTCGTCCAGCCAGTCATCGAAGCGGTAGACCCCGGTCGGGATGGCCGCCAGGCTCGCCCGGGCCAGGCGCTCCCCATAGTCGTTGAGATCATCCAGCGCACCGCGATAGCGCGCCGGCCCCAACCCATCCACCAGTAGGCGCAACCGCTCGATCCCCGCCCGATTGGCGCCGACCTGGGCCAGGAAATCCCCCCGGGCCTGGCACCGGTCTCGGGTCGCGCTCACGATCGCCTCCAGCACCTCGGGGATCACCGCGCCGCCGCGCATGAGGTGCGTGGGGGCGATCACCAGGCCCTCCTCATCCAGGGAGCGGGAGACCGGCATGGACCCCGGGGCCGCCGCCCCGATGTCCGCGTGGTGCGCACGGTTGGCCAGGAAGGCGATGGGTGCCCCGTCGCCTTGGCCGGACCCGTGGTCAGTCGGGAAGAGTGGGGCGATCAGGGTCACGTCCGGCAGGTGGGTCCCGCCGAGGTAGGGATCGTTCAGCACCACCATGTCGCCAGGGGTCCAGTCCACCGCGGCGACGATGGAGGCCATCGCATGGGCCATGCTGCCCAGATGCACCGGGATGTGCGCGGCCTGGGCGCAGAGCCGACCCTCGCCATCGAAGACGGCGCAGGAGAAGTCCAGCCGATCCCGGATGTTGGTGGAGAAGGCGGCGTTACGCAGCCGCACCCCCATCTCCTCACAGACCGCGGTGAGACGGCTCGAGAAGATGCCGAGCTCGATGGGGTCCAGGGCCATGGGGACTCGCTCCAACCGATGCTCTAAACGGGCAGCGCCTCAGGCCCGCCGCGCGCCCCGAGCGCCCGGAGGTTGCAAAGCCGCGGAAGCGGCCATAAGTCCCCGGGCATGGAGGGTCCCGATTTCGCGAGCCCGAACCCAGGGCTTGGCGGCTCGTTTGCCGGCACTGCCGCCCTCGGAACCATCCGAGACCTTCCCACCCCAAGCATCAACTTGAGAACGCAAGGAGACGTCGACATGACCCACGCGCTGCCCCCCCTGCCCTACGAGAAGAACGCCCTGGAGCCCGTGATCTCCGCCGAGACCATCGAGTACCACTACGGCAAGCACCACCAGGCCTACGTCACCAACCTGAACAACCTGATCCCCGGGACCGAGTTCGAAAACCTGTCCCTGGAAGACATCATCATGAAGACCTCGGGCGGGGTCTTCAACAACGCCGCCCAGGTGTGGAACCACAGCTTCTACTGGAACTGCCTGAGCCCCAACGGCGGCGGTGCCCCCACCGGCGCCCTCGCGGACGCCATCAACGCCAAGTTTGGCTCGCTGGAGGAGTTCAAGAAACAGTTCAACCAGTCCGCCGCCACCAACTTCGGCTCCGGCTGGACCTGGCTGGTGAAGAACGCCGACGGCTCCATCGAGATCTTCAACACCTCCAACGCCGGCACCCCAATGACCTCCGGAAAGAAGGCGCTGCTGACCGTCGATGTCTGGGAGCACGCCTACTACATCGACTACCGCAACGCCCGCCCCAAGTACCTCGAGACCATCTGGGACAAGATCAACTGGGACTTCGTGGCGCAGAACTACGCCGCTTAACCAACGCGACCCCTGATTCATCGAGCGACCGTATGGCCCAGCCGCAAGCTGGGCCATTTTTTTAAAGGGGTCAGATCCCTTTCTGTGGGCTACACTGTCGGATATCCAATCCCAGGATCGCCCCAATGCCGCGCAAGCGACGCTTCTTTCTGCCGAACGTGCCAGTCCATGTGGTCCAGCGCGGCAACAACCGCCAGGCCATCTTCTTCGACGACAACGACTACCGGGTCTACCTCGATTGGCTGGGGGAAGCGGCAACCGCGCAGGGTTGCGCCATCCACGCCTACGCCCTGATGACCAACCACATCCACTTGCTGATGACCCCGGCCGACGCCCAGGCGATCAGCGCAACGCTCCAGGCCATCGGCCGGCGGTTTGTACCCTACATCAACCACTGCTACGGGCGCACCGGCACCCTCTGGGAGGGCCGCTTCCGGGCCAGTACGGTCCAAGAGGAGGGCTACCTGCTGGTGTGCTATCGCTACATCGAGCTCAATCCCGTGCGCGCCGGTATGGTTGATCTGCCCGCCGCCTATCCATGGTCGAGCTACCGCGCCAACGCCTTGGGAGAGCACAACCCGCTGGTCTCTGCCCACCCTGCCTACCTGGCACTCGGCGCCGATGGGCCCGAGCGCCAGGCCGCGTACCGCGGCCTCTTCTCCGCGCACATCGACCCGGACATGCTGAGCGATGTCCGCGCCTGTCTCCAGACTGGAACTCCCCTCGGCAACGACCGCTTCCGGCTGCAAATCGAGCAGGCATTGGATGTTAAGGTCGGATACAGCACGCGCGGCAGGCCGAAGAGCCCCCCGGTGGTACCAAGTCAGGATGTCGATCAGATCGAGTTGAACCTTTTTTCCTCGATCACCTGACCTGTCATCATAGAGTCGAACAGCAGGTCGAGACTGAGGATAGAACATGCACGAAAACCAATTTTTACAACGCATTACCGTCAACCCCGCCATCTTCGGCGGCAAGCCGGTCATCCGAGAGCGGCGCCTCGCGGTGGAGCATGTGTTGGGCATGCTTGCGGCGGGTGATGCCATCGACACCTTGTTGGAGGGCTATCCCTGGCTGGAACGGGAGGACATCCTCGCCTGCCTGGCCTATGCCCATCGGCTGGTCGAACACGAGCGGGTCGAACCCTTGATCGTCGACGCAGCGGCATGAGGCTCCTGCTGGACACCTGCGTTTGGGGTGGGGCCGCCGCAACCCTGGCAGCGGCTGGGCACGATGTCCGTTGGATGGGCGAGATACCCCCGGACCCGGGCGACGAGGCGGTCTAGGGCATCGCCTTTGACGAGGGCCGCGTGTTGATCACGCTCGACAAGGATTTTGGGGAGTTGGCCATCGTCTACGGCAAACCCCACTGCGGGATCATCCGGCTGGTGGACCTCCAAGCCCGTCAGCAAGGGACCTATCGCGCCGTCGTACTGGATCGTTTCGCGGACGAACTATCTCGTGGTGCCATCTTGACGGTCACCTCGAAGCGCGTGCGGATCCGACCCGCGGATTGACGAAAGCTCTGGCCCAGGGCAACCAATGGCCACCGAGACAACACCGCAACCCCAGAAGGGTCGACCCAGTTCCGCCACCGCCGCCGCTGCGGCGAAGGGCGCGGGCTCTTTCCTCTTGCCCGAGACCGGTTCACAAGGCGAAGGAAAGACCCGCGAATTTCCCGTTGGAGCGCCGCCCTCGCCGCGACGGGACCTGGTTAAAAGGGATCTGACCCGAATGGCGCTTTATCCTGCCCGTCTCGAGGGCGTAGATGAGCACAGGGGCGCTTTAGCCGGTACGTCGGCGTACTCGTGATACTCTGCGATGACATTGGCTTGGATCGGAACAGGAGTCGCGCATGAGTCTTCGTGACATCTCAATCGGTATATTGATCAACATAGTAAGTGGCCTAATCGTTACACTAGTAGTAATGCCGAAGCTGGAGACGTATAGAGAACGCCTCCGGCGCTCAAGGCGAGGGTGGGCTCGAAGACGATACGTGAAGGCGCTAGTGGACGCCGTGCGTGGTGAAGCCCACGTGTTTGATACTGTAGCTATTGCGTACATTCTAATGTTCTCTTTAATGGCTCTCGTCTCACTGAACACTTTCTGGACGAGCGTTCAGACTCGCGAGGTTAACCATCTTGTCACGATTCTGACGGCGCTGGAAGACTCCGATTCCAGAGGGCGCGTGCCGCCGCAAAATGGCGATGCAAGCACAGTCGAAGCCCAGACAGAAGTACCCGATACTGCATTGAAAGCGCAAATGTCTATACAGGAGGATGACGACTTGACGCGTGCCGTCGGTGCCCTGAATGTGTTTGATGCAACCATGGGATATTTCTATCGCTTATCGCTGGTTCTTATGAGCATTGCTATATGGCTCTGGACACCATTCCTGGTCATTCGCAAGCAATTGTCTATAGATCTTCAAAGAGCCATTCTGAGAATACAGAGCCTGGCCACAAAAGAGCAGTTGGCGCGGCTCGCGGAACTCGAGAGTCGCGTGACGAATGAGAACACCTTGCGGGCGTTTATTTACCATATTCATCACATTGCAGAGCAACACAATGTTGCTCAACTTGTAGCGCGTTTCAATCTCTGGGGGGACGAGCTACTACAGGGGACGCCTAGTGAGGCGAGCCAAAAAAGCTGAACCGAAAAAAGCGCAGTACGAGCCCATCGGCGGCCGCTTCCAGCCCACATGCGGGTACCCGCGGGGACGAAATTTCGGCTAAGCCGGGGCCGGTAAGCCTGGCGGCGGGTGCAAATCGCGGCCATTGAGGTATTTCACCAGGGCGCGCGAGAGCACGCGGTACCAACGTTGCAGGGCTGTCAACTGCTCCGCAGTTTGGCGTAGGGTCTTGAAGAACGCCGTGAAAAGGGATCTGACCCCTTTATCCCCTTTATCCGCTTTATCCGCGTTATCCCAGACCGCCACCCCTTTGCTCCCTGCGCATTACCGCAGATCCGCGCTCCTATGGGTGGCTCCGACTTCCGACACCCTCCGCCCTCGTCCTCGCTTTCTACGCTTGTTCGAGGGTGCGCCGATCCTTCGGCACC
>JBGSUY010000406.1:0-1554 GCA_041753195.1 Chromatiaceae bacterium | reverse complement strand
GCTTGCCGGGCTCGATGCCGAGCGATTCGGCGATGAAGGCATGCTTGCGGGCCTGGGCCTCTTCGAGGGAGAGGGAGAAGTCCCCGTCGTACTTCGCTCCGCTGAAGTCGGCCATTTCGCCGAGGCTCAGACGGAAGATTCGATCGATCAGCGAATAGGTGAATTCGAGATCACGCTGGGTGGCCATGCGGTTCCTTGGGAAGGGACGCCGGGGAAACGTGCCGGTCGGTGGTAGTGGATCTCTCAGGCAATCATGAAAGATAGCGCAGGAGACCCCGTTCGTCAGGCGTCCGCCGCCTTCCGGGCGGCGATGGCCTTCGGTTCGCTCACCGACAGGAGGAGCACCCCGCCGACCACGAAGAAGAGGAGCACCGTGGCCACCCCGGCCCGCTGGGTCTGGAAGGCGCTTGCGGCGAGGCCCAGGAGGATCGGACCCATGAAGGACGTGACCTTCCCGCTGAACGCAAAGAACCCGAAGAACTCGGCGCGGTGCCGTTCAGGCACAAAGCGCCCCATCAGCGAGCGGCTCGCCGACTGGTTCGGGCCCACGAAGATCCCGAGCAGGATCCCCGCGGCCCAGAGCCACGCCTTGGTCGGGGCCAGCACCGCCATCACCGTGGCGATGCTCAGGGCAACCAGCGTCAACAGGATCGTCTTCTTGCCGCCGATCCGGTCATCCACCACGCCAAAGGCCAGGGCGCCGAGTCCGGAGGCGAGATTGAGCCCGATCCCGAAGAGGATCACCTCGGAGATCGGCATGCCGAAGGTGCCCGCGGCGTAGATCCCCCCGAAGGCGAAAATGGTGACGAGCCCGTCGTTGTACACCAGCCGGGCCACGAGGAACTTGACGATCTCCCGGTACCGGCCCACGGCGCGGAAGGTCTCCTGCAGTTGGGCCATGGCGGCACCGAACCGGAGGCCTGCCCCGTGGATTCGCTTTTCGGGCACCACGAAGAAGATCGGGAGGCTGAAGAGGAGATACCACCCGGCCACGAGCAGATTGGTGGCGCGGATGTTGAACCCGTTTTCGGTGGAAATCCCGAACCAGGGCACCTCGGGCCGGACGAAGCCGACCAGCGCCAGGACCATGCAGAGGAGCCCGCCGGCATATCCGAGCCCCCAGCCGTAGCCCGAGACCCGTCCGATCCGGCTCTCCGACGCGATATCGGGGAGGAAGGCGTTGTAGAACACCATGCTCATCTCGAACGCCACGTTGGCGAGGACGAAGAGGGTGAGGGCGGTGAGGGCCGCGTGCGGAGCGCCGGGGGGAATGAACGCGAGGGCCACGGTGCCGGTGACACAGACGCCGGTGCAGAGGGCGAGCCAGAGTTTGCGGGTCCCTCCCCGGTCGGCGGCGGCGCCGAGAAGAGGGGAGGTGAGGGCCACGATCAGGGCGGAGAGGCCGACCGCGCGGGACCACCAAGTGGTGCCGGCGATCTCATCGGGGGCCATGGCCTGGGTGAAGTAGGTGGAGTAGATGAAGGTGACGACGAGGGTGGTGAAGGCCGAGTTGGCCCAGTCGTAGAGGGCCCAGGACCAGATGACGCGGGGGTT
>JBGSUY010000405.1:0-4690 GCA_041753195.1 Chromatiaceae bacterium | reverse complement strand
CGGGCGGCTCCTGGCGAGGCTTGGTCCCACTGGGGGTGCCACTGGCCCCCGGGGTCGGCGCGCTGCGGTTGTCCCCCGGTGGGGGCTCGCGGACGGGCCGACCCGCCATGATGTCGTCGATCTGGTCCTTGTCGATGGTCTCATAGCGCAGCAGGGCGTCCGCCATCCCATGGAGCTTGTCCATGTTCTCCGTGAGCAAGTCCTTGGCGCGCCGGTAATTCCGATCGATGATGACACGCACCTCCTGGTCAATTGCCTGAGCGGTGTCCGCGGAGACCTGTCGCTGCTGTGTCACCGAGTGGCCGAGGAAGACCTCGCCCTCCTCGTCACCGTAGGCCAAGGGACCCAGGTTGTCCGAGAGGCCGAACCGAGTGACCATCTTGCGGGCGATCTCGGTCGCACGCTCGATGTCGTTGGAGGCCCCGGTGGTCACGTGGTCGGACCCGAAGATCAGCTCCTCCGCCAGACGGCCGCCGAAGAGGCTGGAGATCTGACTCTCGAGCTGGCGCTTGGAAATGCTGTAGCGGTCTCGCTCGGGCAGGAACAGGGTGACCCCCAGGGCCCGGCCCCGCGGGATGATGCTGACCTTATGCACCGGGTCGTGCTCCGGCACCAGGCGACCGACGATCGCGTGCCCGGCCTCGTGATAGGCGGTAAGACGCTTCTCCGACTCCGACATCACCATGCTGCGCCGCTCGGCACCCATCATGATCTTGTCCTTGGCTTTTTCGAACATCGCCATGGTGACGGTCGCCAGGCCGGCGCGGGCGGCGAACAGGGCCGCCTCATTGACCAGGTTGGCCAGGTCGGCGCCGGAGAAGCCGGGGGTGCCCCGGGCGATGGTTCGCGCATCCACGTCGTCCGCGAGGGGCACCTTGCGCATGTGGACCTCGAGGATGGCGGCTCGCCCGGAGAGATCCGGCAGGCCCACGACGACCTGGCGGTCGAAGCGGCCGGGTCGCAGCAGGGCAGGGTCCAGCACGTCTGCGCGGTTGGTGGCGGCGATCACGATGATGCCCTCGTTTCCGGCGAAGCCGTCCATCTCCACCAACAGCTGGTTGAGGGTCTGCTCGCGTTCGTCGTGGCCTCCGCCGAGTCCAGCCCCTCGACGGCGGCCCACGGCGTCGATCTCGTCGATGAAGATGATGCAGGGAGCGCTCTTCTTGGCCTGCTCGAACAGGTCACGTACCCGGGACGCGCCCACGCCGACGAACATCTCGACGAAATCGGAGCCCGAGATGCTGAAGAAGGGCACCTTGGCCTCGCCGGCGATGGCTCGCGCGAGCAAGGTCTTTCCGGTGCCCGGCGGGCCTACCATCAGGACGCCACGGGGGATCCGGCCACCCAGGCTCGAGAACTTCTGAGGGTTACGCAGGAAGTCGACCAGCTCGCCCACCTCCTCCTTCGCCTCCTCCACCCCGGCCACATCCCTCAAGGTCACCTTGACGTCGCCCTCGGCGTGCTGGCGGGCGCGGCTCTTGCCGAAGTTGAAGATCCCCCCGGGCCCGCCCGCACCCGAGCTGCGGCGCATGAACCAGAACCAAACACCGATCAGGACGAGGAACGGCAGCCAGGCCACGAGGAGCTGAGTGAACAGGCTGGGCTCCGGCGGGGGTTCCGCGCGGATGGTGACGCCCTGCTTCAGCAAGTCCCCGACCAGTCCGGGGTCGCCGGGATTGAAGGTCTCGAAGCGCGAGCCGTCGGTGCGCCGCCCCTTGATCGACTGATCCTGGATTCGAACCTCCTCGATGGAGCCATCCGTCAGCTCCTGGAGGAACTGGCTGTAGCTCAAGCTGCGTGCCTCCGGCCGGTCGCTCCCGCCCATGTTGCTGAGCAGCATGACGAGCCAGAGGGTCACGGCGACCCAGAGGAGGATGTTGAAGTTCTTGGCGTTCATTGATCGGCTGTACCCCGAACCTTGTATGTTGAGCAGTCGACGGCGGACTTGACTACACCGCGCCTCGACCGGTACATCGGGGCTCGGAGGCGGAATCCAAAGCACTGCTCCGGAGTCCCTCCCGCGGCCCCGGGTCGTGCCCGAGTCGCTTGGGCCGGCACTCCGCGGGACTCCCCGCGATCGGGTCGCCCGTCATGGCTGAGGGACCAAGGGAACGCAGGGGCCGGTCGCGCTGTCGCAAGCCCCGTTCACGCCGCAATTGACCTCGACACCTGATACTGCACGATTGACGCGCATGATGAAACCCACCTGGGCACTGACGACACTTGGATTCGCCGCCGGCACCGTCTTCGGGGCCCTGGCCCTCGGGGACCTGTCCCCCCCGGTCGCATTACCAACGACGGAGACGGCCTCCGCTGCTTGGACGCCCGAGGACTCTTCCGACGCTGGACCAGTCCAATTGGTTCAAGGCCCGGCGGATCCACCGCCGCCGGGGGCGATTGCCCCGGAGACGGCGGCTGCTCCGGCAGAGGACCCACGGGTCACCGCGGTTCTGGCCTCCTGGCGCGCGGCGGAGGCGAGGATTGCCGACCTCCAAGCGCGATTGGTCAATGTCGAGCGCACCCTGGCCGAACGTTTCCAGACCGAGAACTCGGAGCGCCCTAAGGCACCCAAGACCGCGGACGAGCGGCGCGACGTGCTGGTTGCCGCGGGGGTGGATGCCGGCCTGGCGGACGACATCGTCTGGCGGGAGAGCCGCGTCGAGCTCGAGCGGCTGAATCTGAGGGACCAGGCCAGCCGCGAAGGTTGGATGGGCAGCGACCGTTACCGGGAGGCCCTCAGCGCCCTGTCCGAGGAGGGAGGTTCCCTGCGTGAGGAGATCGGCGATTCGGCTTGGGACCGCTATCTGTATCTCACGGGTGAGGACAACCGGGTGGCCGTCTCCTCGGTGATCCCCGGCTCGGCCGCGGAGGCGGCCGGACTGCAGCCCGGCGACCTGATCGAATCCTACGCCGGCGGACAGCCCTTAGGCTATAGCGACCTTCGGCAGGCGACCACCGAGGGGGAGAAGGGGGAGCTGGTCGCAGTCCGCATCCGTCGCGGGGACCGCCTGATCGACGCTTGGGTTCCCCGAGGTCCTCTGGGGGTGCGCCTTGGGATGACCCGGGCCGAGCCGCTGCCATGAGGCGCCGGCATGAGACTTTGTGGTTCCCGGATAAGGGCCGCTTGCCTTTGCGGGACAGATCCACTCCACCCCTGTAGCGGCCCTGCATGAGGTTTCGATTGCCCGATACCCGCATGCCGGAATCCGACCCACAGCGGCCCTCACGCCGGCGCGGCCGAGGGCTCGCCCTGTGGCTGCCGGCCCTGATCCTCGGCCTTTGGGCCCTGCTCGCCGTCCTGGCCTCCGTCCTGGACCTCGCCCACGACCGCGTGGATCTGGATGCCATCTTGGACCCGCCCGGAGCGGGATCCCTGCTCGGCAAGGATGACCTGGGGCGCCCGGTCTGGGACCGACTCTTGATGGGCGCGCGAACCTCCCTGCTGGTCGGCCTCGGGGTGGTCGCCATCAGCGCAACGCTCGGGACCCTGATAGGGGCCCTGGCTGGATTCGCGGGAGGCCCCACCGACCTGATCCTGACGCGGATCATGGATGTCGTACTCGCCTTTCCCGGCATCTTACTGGCCATCGCGCTGGCGGGTGCCCTGGGGCCCGGGATCGGCAACCTCATCCTGGCGCTTGTCGCGGTGGGTTGGGTTGGTTATGCGCGGTTGGCCCGAGCCCAGATCCTGAGCCTCGCCGGCAGGGACCACGTGGTCGCCGCCCGCGCCTTAGGGCAGGTGCGGCGCGTGATCCTGACCCGCCATCTAATCCCTCTGGCCCTGGCGCCCCTCCTCGTGGAGGCCACTTTCGGCGTCTCCACGACGGTCGTGGCGGAGGCCGGGCTCTCCTTCCTGGGGCTGGGAGTCCAGCCCCCGGATGCCTCCTGGGGTAGCCTCGTGCGGGACGGGGTGGCCCACCTGTTGGTCGCCCCCCATCTCGTGCTGGCCCCGGGGGCGGCCATCTTCCTCGTCGTGCTGTCGATGAACCTGCTGGGCGATGCCTTGAGGGACCGCCTGGATGTGCGTTGCCCGCGGGGCTGAAACGCCTCCTCCCAGGGCCTCGGAACCGCGAGCCCTGGGCTCGACCGCGTCTCGGCGAGACAGCCCCCGCTGGGTGTGCTAAAAGCCATGGAGCGTCCGTCCAGGGCGCCGCAAAGCTGGAGGCGGACGGTGCGCGTCGAGATCAAGCGGACCCGAGGGGCCGCCCCCCTTGGGTGGGGACTCTGAGCATGCCCCTTGGGCCCGTGATGGTGGATCTCGGCGGCACCGAGCTGACCGTCGAGGATCGCGAGCTGTTGCGTCATCCTGCGGTGGGCGGGGTTATCCTGTTCGCCCGCAATTACGTCTCCCCGGCGCAACTGATCGGTCTCACCTCCGCGATCCATGGGCTGCGGGAGCCACGCCTGCTGATTGGGGTGGACCAGGAGGGAGGGAGGGTGCAACGGTTTCGCGAGGGGTTCACCCGCCTGCCCGCGGCCGGTCGCTTCGGCGCACTTTACCGGCGGGATCCTAAGCGGGCGTGTGGGGCTTGCGCCTCCGTGGCCTGGCTGATGGCCGCGGAGCTTCAGGGCGCCGGAGTGGACTTCAGCTTCGCACCCGTGCTCGACCTGGATCGGAGTCTCAATCCGGTGGTCGGCGATCGCGCCTTCGGGAGCCGGGCGCGGGCGGTCGGCGATCTGGCGCTGGCCT
>JBGSUY010000404.1:0-7943 GCA_041753195.1 Chromatiaceae bacterium | reverse complement strand
CGCGGTCCTAGGGCGCTCGCCCCCCGTGGGCGGCGGCAGCCCGACAACCTCGCCTTCCCTCTCGCAGCCCGGCGCTGCCGAGCCCGGCCCTTAGACCCCATTCGTTCCACAGCCAACAGAGGAGGAGGTGTGCGATGAAGCACCAGGTACATGAAACGCCACCGGAGAGGGCGGGGCTCGTCGCCCTAATCCTTGTTGTTGGCCTGGCCCTGGGCGGTCTCGCCCGCGCCGCCGACCAGGTCACCGGCACCCTGGGCTCGCCCAGCGCGACCACCACCATCCCCGGCAATCAGCTCCCGCCGCCTGACCCGCCATTCGGCGGCTTGATCAAGGACGACGCCCTGCAGTCCAAGCCTTGGTGGGCGCCGCGCGTGGTGCCGCCTAAACAGGCGCCCAACATCCTGCTCATCATGACCGACGACTCGGGCTTCGGCGTGCCCAGCACCTTCGGCGGGGTGATTCCGACACCGACCATGGATCGCATCGCGCAAGAGGGCCTGCGCTACAACAACATCCATTCCACCGCACTCTGCTCGCCGACCCGCGCCGCGCTCATCACCGGGCGCAATCACCACTCGGCCGGCTTCGGCGTGATCGCGGAGCAGTCTACCGGCTTCCCCGGCTACAACAGCATCATCGCCAAGGACAAGGCCACCGTTGGCCGCATCCTCAAGGACAACGGCTTCGCCACGTCATGGTTCGGCAAGGACCACAACGTGCCGGCTTTCGCGGCCAGCCAGGTCGGACCCTTCGAGAACTGGCCCATCGGGCAGGGCTTCGATTATTTCTACGGTTTCGTCGGCGGCGACGCCAACCAGTGGCAGCCGAACCTGTTCCGCAACACCACCCAGATCTATCCCTTCGACGGCAAGCCGGAATGGAATCTGATCACCGGCATGGCCGATGACGCCATCGACTATCTGAACCGCGTCAACCAGATCGATCCGAGCAAGCCCTTCTTCCTCTACTACGTCCCCGGCGCCACCCACGCGCCCCATCACCCGACCAAGGAATGGGTGGAGAAGATTCAGGCCATGCACCTGTTCGACGACGGCTACGAGAAGCTGCGCGAGCGCATCTTCGAGAATCAGAAGCGCCTCGGCGTCATCCCGGCGGACACCCAGCTGGAGCCCTGGCCCAAGGACGTGCTCAAACCCTGGGATCAGCTCACCCCTGAAGAGAGGAAGCTCTTCATCCGGCAGGTGGAGATCTTTGCCGCCTACGAGGCCTACAACGACCATGAGATCGGCCGTGTCATCCAGGCCGTCGCGGACATGGGCAAGCTCGACGACACGCTGGTCATCTACATCAACGGCGACAACGGCACCAGCGCCGAGGGCGGCCCTCTGGGTACCCCCAACGAGGTGGCCTTCTTCAACGGCGTCAACATGATGCCCGTGGACGTGCAGATGAAGTGGTACGACGTCTGGGGCACGGAGCAGACCTACAATCACATGTCGGCGGGCTGGTCCTGGGCCTTCGATACGCCCTTCACCTGGTTCAAGCAGAACGCCTCGAAGCTCGGCGGCATCCGCCAGTGCATGGCCGTCTCCTGGCCTGGCCACATCAAGGACAAGGGCGGGCTGCGCGAGCAGTTCATGCATGTGATCGACGTGGTGCCGACCCTGCTAGAGGTCACCGGCATCCCGGCACCGGAGCAGGTGGACGGGATCAAACAGGCGCCGATCGAGGGGACGAGCTTCGCCTACACCTTCGACGCGGCCAACGCCAAGGCGCCCTCACGACACAAGACCCAGTACTTCGAGATGATGGGGCAGTGGGCCCTGTATCACGAGGGCTGGCTCTTGAGCACCCAGGTGAACCGGGCGCCCTGGGAGGCCTTCGGAGCCGCCAATCCAGACCCGCTGAACAACCAGGTGCTGGAGCTCTACGACCTGACCAAGGACTTCAGCCAGTCGCAGAACCTCGCCGACCAGCATCCGGCCAAGATGGAGGAGCTGAAGAAGCTGTTTATCGAGGAGGCCAAGAAGTACCAGGTCTTCCCGCTGGACGCCTCGGTTGCCGCGCGCATCGTGGCCCCGCGCCCGAACATCACCGCTGGCCGCACCGAGTTTGTCTACACCCACCCGATGGTCGGCCTGCCCCAGGGCGACTCGCCGATGCTGCTCAACAGCTCCTACACCATCACCGCGGACATCGAGGTGCCGCAGGGCGGGGCCGAGGGCATGATCCTGACCTCCGGTGGGCGCTTCGCCGGTTATGGCTTCTACCTGCTGAAGGGCAAGCCGGTCTTCCTCTGGAACCTGATCGATCTCAAGCGCGTGAAGTGGGAAGGGCCGGAGGCGCTCACACCCGGTAAGCACACCCTTGAATTCGACTTCAAGTACGACGGCCTCGGCGTCGGCACCCTCGCCTTCAACAACATGAGCGGCCTTGGCCGCCCGGGCACCGGCACGCTCAAGGTGGACGGCAAGGTGGTGCAAACCATCACCCTGCCGCACACGCTGCCGATGATCCTGCAGTGGGACGAGTCCTTCGACATCGGCTCGGACACCCTGACCGGCGTAAACGACGCGGACTACCTGCCGCCGTTCGCCCTCACCGCCAAGCTCGACAAGCTGACGATCAAGGTGGACCGGCCGCAACTCACGGAAGAGGACATCAAGAAACTCGAGGCTTCGCAAGCGACGGCGGTGGACGGCAGTCCGATCCATCACATGCAGAGCGGGCCGCAATGATTGCGCACCGCACGGTGAACCGCAGCGCCATTTCGCTGTGAACAGCGCCGGCCATCCCGGGCGATGCCCGGGGTGGCCGGCGTTTTGCCAGCCACCTCGCCACAGACCCTGCCGGAACAGGAAATTAGCCATGAATCGCATGCCACTTGCTACCCTGCTTGCCGTCGCCATGGCCACGAGCGCGGGCGCAGAAACCTACAAGACGACGACGCCGATCGCGCCAGGCATCGCCACACCCAACACACTCGAAACCTCGATCGGCACGCTGCATCTTGTCGATGGCGTTCCTCAACCAGACACCATTGACAAGATCTACGACAACCTGGATCGCTCCCGCGCCCTGCAGGCCTATCTACTGGCCATTCCCATCGTCAACCAGGCCGGCATGCGCGAATCCCTGCGCCGGTTCGGACCCGACAACCAGACGAATGTCATCTGGGAGACCCTTGTCGATCCGCGCACCGTGGAGCTGACGGCCAACGACAACACCATCTACAACTTCATCTGGGTCGACACACACAAGGGGCCGGTGGTGATCGAGGTCCCGCCCATGTCCTTGGGTGCCATTGACGACTTTTGGTACCGCTGGGTCGCCGACATCGGCATCACCGGCGCGGACAAGGGCAAGGGCGGCAAGTATCTGATCCTGCCCCCGGGCTACGCAGGGGAGGTGCCGGACGGCTATTTCGTGGTACGCCCAAGCACCTACGGCAACTGGGTACCCTTTCGGACCTTCCTCGTCGACGGATCGCCCAAGCCCGGCGTCGAGTCGGTCAAGAAGCACCTGAAGATCTACCCGCTGGCCGATGCGGCCAATCCCGCCGCCGTGAAGTTCGTCAACGCCTCGGGTGTTCCGGCCAATTTCGTCGCCCCTGGGGATTACGCGTTTTGGGAGCTGCTCGACAAGGTCATCCAGGAGGAGCCGAGCGAGGGCTCCGACCCGACTACCCTAGGCCTGTTCGCATCCATCGGCATCCAGAAGGGCAAGCCCTTCAATCCCGACCAGCGGATGAAGAAGATCCTGGCGGACGCCGCCAACATCGGCGTGGTCACGGCGCGCGCCCTGGCCTTCAAGATGCGCGAGAGGGACGCCTTCTTCTATCCGGACAGCCAGTGGCGCCTGCCGTTCTTCGGTGGCTACAAGTTCGAGGTCTCGCCGGGGGTCGCTAACCTAGACGGCGCGGCCTTCTTCTACTACTTCGCCACCGGTGTGACGCCCGCGATGGAGGAGAAGATGGTCGGCAAGGGGTCCCAGTACCCATGGACCGCCCTGGACTCGAACGGCAACCCGTTCGACGGTGCCAAGACCTACAAACTCCACCTGCCGCCGAACATCCCGGTGAAGGATTTCTGGTCGGTCATCGTCTACGACACCCAGACCCGCTCCATGCTGCAGACCGACCAGCAGGCCCCGAGCCTGAGCAGTCAGAACAAAGATCTGCTGGTAAACGCCGACGGCTCGGTAGATGTCTGGTTCGGCCCCAAAGCTCCACAAGGCAAGGAAAACAACTGGATCCAGACCATCCCCGGCAAGGGCTGGTTCATGATCCTGCGCCTGTACGGCCCGCTGGAGCCCTGGTTCGACAAGACCTGGCGGCCCGGTGATATCGAAGAGGAGAGGTGAATCTCGGCCGCTGACGCCCATTCGCTGGCCATGGGCAGCGGCCGCCAGACGGGTTCGATGGTTCCGCCTTCGCTCAACCTTAGGGGAGTGCAGGTCATGAAGCTTCGCACCCCCGTCCTGCTGTTGGCGCTCGCCTTCGCCCTGCCCGTGCTGGCTGCGGAGCCCGGCATGGTGGCCGAGCTGGAGGCCCTGCGCACCTACTGCAAGCCGGACATCGAGCGGCTCTGCGCGAACGTCGAGCCCGGCGGCGGGCGGATCAAGGAGTGCCTAAAGAAGCACAAAGAGCAGATCTCAGTGGGCTGCGCCCAGGCCCTGGAGAAGATCAAGAAGGAGCTTTAGGCGATTGCCGGAAAATCATGTACCAGATCGCGAAGGATTTTCGTCTGCCTTCAAGGAGCGCCGATGGGAGCATAGCCGGGCTATGTGACCGTCGGCGCGACACGGAAGGCGGGCGAAAGGACGAGCGAGATGGTGCATGGTTTGACAGAAATCGCCTTAGCGCTGGCTCCGTGGATCAGTGCCCAAACTAGGCCCGAAACCGCATTGGATGTCGCCCGGGCGTGCCGGGCCAGGCCTTTTTTATGAAGCTCGCGGGACTCCCACCAGACGCCCTCAGGCAGGTTGCGGCGGTGACCGACGGCCAGATTCGGGCCGGTGTGCTCATGGCGGTTCCGGGGGTTCTCCAGGAGCTGGGTGAGGACCCGGTGGCCCTGATCCAGTCGGCGGGCGTCGACCCGCGGCTGTTGGACGACCCCGAGAACGTCATCGACTTCGCCGGGGCCGGCCGGCTCCTCGGGCGTTGCGCGGCGAGCACCGCGCGGCCTGACTTGGGCCTCCTGCTCGGGCGGGCCACGGGATTGGACGCCCTGGGGCTCGTGGGCCTGCTGGTCAGGCACTCGCCGGATGCGGGCACCGCCCTGCGCAATCTGGTCGTGCATCTACTCATCCACGATCGCGGCGCCGTTCCCATCTATACCATCGAGGAAGGTCTGGTGCTCCTCGGTTACTCCATCTACCAACCCCGGGTGGAGGGCACGCGCCAGATCTATGACCTGGCGATGTGCGTCGGAGGCAACATCATGCGGACCCTCTGCGGGCCTAACTGGCGTGCCACCGAGGTGCGATTGCCCTTTCGCCGGCCGGCGGATATCGAGCCCTATCGACGCCATTTTCAGGTCCCGCTGCAGTTCGATGCGGAACAGGCGGCCCTTGTATTCCCGGCCGAGGTCCTGCGCTGCCCCGTCCAGGGGGCCGATCCGGCAGCCTACAAGGCCGTGGCGGAGCGCGTGGCCGCCTTGGAGGAGCAGGGGATTGGCGACATCGTGGCCCTGGTGCGACGGGTGCTGCGCAACCTGCTGCTCAACGGGCGCGGTGCCATCGATGAGGTGGCGGGGATCTTCGAGGTCCACAAGCGCACCCTCAACCGGCGCCTGCGCGAGCGCGGCATCTCCTTCCAGGAGCTGGTGGAGGAGACCCGTTACCACATCGCCCGCCAGATGCTGCGGGAGACGGATCTCGCCATCGTCGAGATCACCGCGGTGCTCGACTACGCGGACGCCGCCGCCTTCACCCGTGCCTTCCGCCGCTGGTCGGGCACAACCCCGGCGGCTTGGCGGAAGGGCCACCATCCGGGCTCAGTCGCGCAGGCTGCGGTGACTTAGGATCGGTTCAAAGATAACGTGAACGCTTTAGGACCCCGCAGCGTTTCATGCCTGGGCATAGCAAGAGACGCTGCGCACACGTTGTTTCTGAACCTAGACTTAGGGAACCCCACCCTACGCCAGACCGAGCCGACCAAAAGGGTTGTTCTCGACGCCTTCGACCAGCTCGCGCCCCGCTGATGCCGCCGCCCCGATGCGACCCGGTGCGGTTCGCGCGGCGCATAGAGACTCGATTCCATTCTCTGTGATGGAGCCAGGTCCAAACGCCTAGCGCAAGGGCAAATACCGAACCTGTCCCTCCCACTCGTCTGGCGCACTGCATTTGGCTAGCAAGTTGAAGTTCTCGTCGGCAAGCAGACGCAGCATGCTCAGTCCGGTTGCGCCTGGCGCGCCAACAGCCGGGACCGCATCCCTACGGGGCTGAAGAGCCTCTCGTTCGCTTGGCGAACTTCCTGGGCGCGTCGTTCGCGGGTGGCAAGGTAGGAATCCACCTCGACTTGGTGGTCAAGGTAGTAGGCGATCACGGCGTAGACCTGGCTTAGCGGCAGGGAGGGGTATTGTTCCGCGATCTCCTCGGCTGTTGAGCCGTCCTGGAATGCGGCCACGACCGTGTCCAAGGTGACGCGCGTCCTTGCGACTCGCACCACGCCCTGGGCGTCGGCGACCAAGGGCAGGGGATCGGCGGTCAACACCATGGACATCGATGTGTCTCCGAAGCTGCGCGGGAGAGGGGGCGGGACGCCGTGGAGGCCTCCAAGTTCGCCCTTGTCTGTCGAAATCTTATCAGGTTCGCCTATTGCCTGGGCTTAATGCCGGCGGACCGAGTGCGTTTCGTCCGTCCCCCCGCAAGCCCCTGCTTGATGATGGTGGGGTAATCACCTCCGGACTGCACGGTGTGGGTGCCATCGCCTACCGTCGATCGTAGACGGCATCCTCGTCGTTGCCCCAGACCTTGGCGAAGCTTGATTCCGCCGCTTTGCTCATCGCCCGCGTAAGGCCGGAGCCGTTTTCGCGGGCAGGGCCTGGAAGCCTTCCGTACCGATGCCGCTGCGGCCCAGGAAGGCCGAGCAGGAGCGCTGACTGCCGGTCGCTGAGCGGGCCGCGCCATGCGACCGGGCAGATGGAGCGCCGCTGTTGATCCTCTGGGTGCAGTCGCGATCAGCATCTCGACGTGTAAAATGGAGGAGCTTGATCGCCGACTCAACCGCCTGCGCGCCAACGCATGAATCAATTGTCCTACGAGCCCCGTCGTTCGCCAGCCGGCTTGGCGCTGGTGGGGGAAGGAAGCTGCCGCATGGCCGGCTTGCTCCCCCTGCCCGGGCTGTTGCGGGAGCTCGGCCAGGATCCTGACCGCCTGATCGGCGAGGCCGGGGTGGACCTCGCGCTCTTCGAGGACCCGGAGAACGCCATTCCCTTCGTGGCCATGGGCCGCTTGCTGACCCATTGCTCCGCGGCGACTCGGTGTCCCCACCTGGGTCTCGAGCTTGGCCGGCGGTCTGGGCTGGAGGCCCTGGGCCTGTTGGGTAAGCTAGCCGCCGCCGCCCCGGACCTGGGCAGTGCACTGCGCGCCATCATCCTGTATTTGCATCTGCACGATCGCGGGGCCGTCCCACTGCTGTGGGAGCAGGCGGATCAGGCGCGGCTGGGCTATGTCATCCACTGGCCGGACGTGCCGGGCACCCACCAGATCTACGACGGCGTCCTGGCGATGATCTTCAATATCCTGAAGACCCTGGGAGGTCCAGACTGGAAGGCCACCGAGGTCGCGCTGCACCCGGTGCCGAAGTGGGCGCCCGATCGGGATCTGACCCCCTATCGGGCGCTCTTCCGAACGCGATTGCGGGTCGGGGCCCAGCGTGCGGCCGTGGCCTTCCCCGCCACCTGTCTGAGGCGGCCGTTGGCGGGGGCGGACCCGGTTGCCTACGTGCGCATCCTGCGGGAGATCGAGGCCCTGGACGC
>JBGSUY010000403.1:0-2821 GCA_041753195.1 Chromatiaceae bacterium | reverse complement strand
CTCCGCGGCGCCGCGGCGCAGGCTGTGCACCGCCGCCACGTCGCCGCGCCGGACATGGGCCAGCAGGGAGCCGATGGAGACCTGGGCCGGGGAGATGGCGATGTCGATGCGGTCCGCCTGGACCAGGTCCACATAGGCCCGCCGGTTGATCAGGGCCAGCACCCGGCGGGCACCCAGACGCTTGGCCAGAAGCGCCGAGAGGATGTTGATCTCGTCGTCATTGGTGAGCGCCAGGAAGAAGTCGAGGTCCTCGATCCCCTCGGCGGCCAGGAGGCCCTCGTCCTCTACCTCCCCCATCAAGACCAGGGTGCGGGGCAGGCGTGCCCCCAGTTCCTTGGCCCGCTCCTCGTTGCGCTCGACCACCTTGACCTGGTAGCGGTCCTGGGTGGCGACCGCGAGCCGCTCCCCGATGTTGCCGCCGCCCCCGATCAGGATGCGCCGGGTGGGGCGGTCGCGGCGGCGCAGCTCGTTCATGACCTTGCGGCTGTCCTGGGTGGCGGCCAGGCAGAAGACCTCGTCCCCCGCCTCGATCAGGGTGTCCCCCTCGGGGACTATGGGCTGATCCTTGCGATAGATGGCCGCGATGCGGGCATCGAGCCCCGGCAGGTGACGGCGCATGTCCGACACCGGGTGACCCACCAGGGGCCCGCCCTCGAAAGCGCGCACCGCCACCAGGCTCACCAGCCCGTCGGCGAACTCCAACACCTGGAGCGCCTCGGGGAACTCGATCAGCTTGACGATGTAGTCCGTGACGATCTGCTCCGGGCAGATGCTGAAGTCCACCGCGAAGTGCTTGGTCTCCAGCAGCTCCGGATGGCGGGCATAGTCCGCCGAGCGCAGCCGGGCGATCTTGGTAGGGGTCTTGAACAGGCTGGCCGCGGTGCGGCAGGAGCAGAGGTTGGTCTGGTCGCTCTGGGTCACCGCGATCAGCAGGTCCGCGTCCTCGACGCCGGCCCGCTCCAGGACCGAGGGCAGGGCCGCATTGCCCACCACGGTGCGCAGGTCCAGTCGGTCCTGGAGCCGGGCCAGACGCCCGGGCTCACTGTCGACGATGGTAATCTCGTTGGCCTCCGAGACCAGGCTCTCGGCCACCGAGCTGCCGACCTGGCCGGCACCCAGGATCACGATCTTCATGGGGCTTAGGGGCTTGGATGGGACTGCGCGACCATACTACCCCTTGGTCCCCGGGGTCGCCATCGGGGCCACAGGGTAGTCGGGCTTCAGCCCGACGGCGACGGTGGCGCTGCCCGCGCCCTCGCCGGTGTTGGATTACACGAGGGCATCACCGCCCGCCAGGTTCCTGTTGGCCTGAAGCCCGACTTCAGCAGCGGAGGTTGGCGCCCGGGTACCCGCGCTTTGTTGCTACCCTTGATCCTGGCGCCAACGATCCTGGCGCCGACGATTGGGCTCGCTTCAAGACTCCGCGGAGGTCACCGATGACTCGGGATGCGCTGGATGACCAGGAACGGGCGTGCCTAAAGAGCCTGCGGATGAACACGCTTCCGGCCAGCGATCTTTGCCCCCCGCAGGTCCTGAAGCGCCTGCTCGATCGCGGGCTGATCAGGGAGGTCCCCGTTCCGCGGATGCTGCCGCCGCTGTTTCGCACGGGCTATGTCCTGACCGGGCGCGGGGAGACGGCATTGTGGGAGGAATGAAAGCGGTGGTGGTGTCTGGGTAGGACGCTCTCGCGCTTGAAACCCGACATACAAGCCTTCGTCATTGGTTGCGCCCTTGTCGCCGAATCCGCGCCCCCGACTGACTGGCCCCCTACATCCCGCCAGGCTGGAGCACCACGGGGGTATGATTGCGTACCGTCTTAGCCCCGCCAGCAGCACCCGGAAGCCGCTTTATTGTCGTCGGCGCAGCCCTCTCTCCAAGCCGGACCTCCCAAACGGTCCTCGCCGAGGCAAGCGCGCGGGCCCCTCCGCCCGTGGCCCCGGCACGGCAACCGAGGATTGAGCCCGAGGGGGTAAGACGCCTCGACCCCATGCAGCCAACCAACGCGGGATCACCCTATGTTTGACTGGATCGCAAGCCCGGAGGCCTGGATCGCCCTGGTCACCCTGACCGCGCTCGAGATCGTACTCGGGATCGACAACATCATCTTCATCGCCATCCTGGTGGGCCGCCTGCCAGAGCAGCAGCGCAATCGGGCGCGGGTCCAGGGACTGGCCCTGGCCATGATCACGCGCATCCTGCTCCTGCTGTCTCTGGCCTGGATGATGCGCCTGACGGAGCCCCTGTTCACCCTGATGCCGGGGCTCGCGGCGACCACCGGGGACGCCCACCTGCGTGAGGCCCTGGGGGTCTCGGGGCGGGACCTGATCCTGATCCTGGGCGGGCTCTTCCTACTCTGGAAGAGCGCCCATGAGATCCACGACAGCATGGAGGGGGACCCGGCGGAGAGCGCCGTGCGGGTCCCCTCCCGATATTGGATGGTCCTGGCGCAGATCGCCATCATCGACATCGTCTTTTCCCTGGACTCGGTGATCACCGCGGTGGGCATGGCCAAGCACGTGCCGGTGATGGTGATCGCGATCGTCCTGGCGGTAGGGGTCATGATGCTGGCCGCCAACTCCATCGGCGACTTCGTCGAGACACACCCCAGCATCAAGATGCTGGCCCTGAGCTTCCTGATCCTGGTCGGCGCGGTGCTGATCGCCGAGGGGCTGGGACAGCATCTGCCCAAGGGCTACATCTACTTCGCCATGGCCTTCTCGGTGGCGGTGGAGATGCTCAACATCCGGTCCCGCCGGCTACGGGCCGAGGCCGCCGCGCGGGCGCTACCGGAGCCGGTGCACCTGCGCACGACGCCCCACGC
>JBGSUY010000402.1:0-4635 GCA_041753195.1 Chromatiaceae bacterium | reverse complement strand
GGTGGCCATCGCCCGGGCGCCCCTCGCCCGCCCGCGCCTGCTGCTAATGGACGAGCCCCTGGCGGCCCTGGACCAGGCCCGCAAGGACGAGATCCTGCCCTACCTGGAGGAGCTCCACGCCGAGCTGAGGATCCCGCTCCTCTACGTTAGCCATGCCGCGGACGAGGTGGCTAGGTTGGCGGATCACCTGGTGGTGTTGGAGGCAGGTCGGATCCTTGGGGAAGTCCCACTCACCGAGACCCTGGCGCGGCTGGACTTGCCCATCCGCCTGGGGGAGGACGCCGGGGTGGTGATCGAGGCCGTGGTCGCCGACCGGGACACACAGTGGCACCTGGCCCGGGCCGACTTCGCCGGCGGCGGCCTCTGGGTTCGGGACAAGGGGATACCGCTAGGCCAATCCGTAAGGGTGCGCATCCTTGCTCGCGACGTGAGCATCGCCCGGGAGCCGGTGCGGGAGACCAGCATCCTCAACACCTTGCCCGTGACGGTGACGGCCCTGGCCGAGGACGGACACCCGGCACTGCGTCTGGTGCGGCTTTCCGCAGGAGGGGTGCCACTTCTCGCGCGCCTCACCGCTCGCTCGGCCGCCGACCTGGGTCTGGTCCCCGGGACGTCGGTCTGGGCCCAGATCAAGGCGGTGGCCCTGATCGGTTAAGGACCGGGGAGGCACGCGCAGGGTGCCACCAAGAGGACACAGACGACTCGGCGCTCGCGCGAGACTCTCGCCTTGGCAAAGCCCGCGCTGTGCCGTACCATCCGGCCGCACAAGAAGAATGAGACGCTCCCGACGACAAGGTGAGTACAGGTCGGGGCCGCGGCCAGCCCCCAGCGAGACGACCGGAGAATTCCGTAATGCTCGATCGGCCGCGGCGGTCAGTCGCCATTGAAGCGAGGTGGTCATGTCACAGCCCCCTGCCCCGAAGCCGAAAGGTTCGGCGCGGCGCGTTTCCCTGATCCTCTTGGGCCTGGTCTTCCTGGCCGGGGTCGCCTTCCTGGGCCTCGTCAACGTCGGCGTGGCCTACACGAACGAGATGGAGTTCTGCACCTCCTGTCACTCCATGAAGGTCAATCTGGAGGAGTACAAGGAGACCCTCCATTACAAAAACCCCTCGGGCGTGCAAACCACCTGCTCCGATTGCCATGTCCCCAAGCAATTCGGCCCCAAGATGTACGCCAAGATCATGGCGGCTAAGGACGTCTTCCACGAAATCATCGGCACTATCGACACCCCCGAGAAGTACGAGGCCCATCGCTGGGACATGGCCACCCGGGTCTGGGCCAAGATGAAGGCCACCGACTCCCGGGAGTGCCGCTCCTGCCACGAGTTCTCCAACATGGACACCTCCGCCCAGGACCGCAGCGCCCGAAGCAAACACTCCGCGGCCCCCGACAAGGGTGAGACCTGCATCGACTGCCACAAGGGCGTCGCCCACAAGGAGCCCGACGAGCCGGAGGCGCCGGCAGAGCCCGCAGCGACCGACACCAAGGACCCCGGCTCGGCTTGAGCTCCAGACACCCTCACCCGATCCTGGAGAGGCACAGCGCCTGCGCCCCGAGGCCCGCCATGAAGATCACGTCCCGCATCGCCACGAGCGCCGCCCTGCTCCTGCTCTCCGCCACCTTGTGGGCGGGGGTCGAGGACCTGGGTAAGGAGCTTCGGCTCGCCGCCGCCGCCGGCGACACCGAGCGGATGGCAGCCCTTCTGGACCAAGGCGCCGACGTGGACGCGGCCAATCAGTCGGGGCAGACGGCCCTGATGGTGGCGGCGGAAAAGGGTGACATCCTGACCGCGGCCCTGCTCCTGACGCGGGGCGCCGACGTCAACGCCCGTACCCAAAGCGGACTCACCGCGCTGACCTTCGCCGCCGAGAATGGCAACATCGGCATGACGGCCCTGCTCATCGAACGCGGCGCGCACCTGCACGACCGCACCCGCGAGGGCTGGGACTCCCTGATGATCGCCTCCCGCTACGGGATCCGGGACATGGCCGAGCAGCTCCTCTACCGGGGAGCCGACCCCAAGTCCTCCGACCGCCATGGCCGCACGGCCCTAATGCAGGCCGTCGAGCAGGGTCACGCCGAGCTGGTCGACCTGCTCGTGGACGGCGGTGCCGATCTGGAGGCCCGTGACAAATCTGGGGCGACGGCCCTCATCATTGCCGCCAACCTTGGCCAAACCGAGGTCGTGGGCGCCCTCCTCGCCAAAGGGGCGGAGCCGAACGCGCGGGATAGCCAAGGGGCCACGGCGCTCATCTGGGCGGTGGGCAAGGGGCACGCCTCAGTGGCCCGGCGGCTCCTGGAGAGCGGGGCCGACCCCAACGCCCAAGACAAGGACGGCACCAGCGCGCTCATGGAGGCGGTGAGCAGCAACCACAACGAGCTCATCGAGGCCCTCATCGCTCATCAGGCCGATCCCGCCCTGCGGGATGGGGCGGGCCACACCGCCGCTGACCTGGCACGCAGCCGGGGCAACCAGGAGGCGGTGGCCCTCCTGGGCGCGGGGACCTGAGGATGCAACCCCGGAGCGATCGAAACGAATGCTCAGGCGATTGCCGGAGAATCATGTACCAGATCGCGAAGGATTTTCGTCTGCCTTCAAGGAGCGCCGATAGGAGCATAGCCGGGCTATGTGACTGTCGGCACGACGTGGAAGGCTGGCGAAAGGACGAGCGAGATGGTGCATGATTTGAAAGAAATCGCCTTAGTGGCCGTGCCGGAGCCACGGCCCCCTCTGCATGGCGGAGTTCGCCTCCGCAAATAACCACAGCCTGTACTAACCAAGAAGGAGGCATTATGGCCAACACACCAAGAACAATCGCCCTGCTTGCCGGGGCCATGGCCCTCGGAGCAGGGTCCGTCCTCTGGGCCGCGGACGAGCCGCCCAAGCCGGAGCTGATCTCCGGTGCAAGCGCCCGCATGCTGGCCGAGACCTGCGCCGGCTGTCACGGCACCGACGGCGCGAGCGTGGGTCCCGCCTCGCCCACCCTTGCGGGCATGAACGGCGAGTACTTCACCGAACTCATGAAGGGGTTCCGCGAGGGCACCGTCTACTCGACCATCATGGGTCGCCTGGCCAAAGGCTATTCGGACGAGGAAATCGGACTCATGGCCTCCTTCTTCGCCGGCAAGACCTTCGTGCCCGCCAAGCAGGAGTTCGACGCCAAGCTGGCGGACAAGGGCGCCAAGCTCCACGAGAAGTACTGCGAGAAGTGTCACAGCGAGGGCGGCAAGATCATCGAGGGCGAGGAGTACTACATCCTGGCCGGCCAATGGACCCCCTACCTGCACTTCGCCATGTCCGACTTCCTCGAGGATCGCCGCGAGATGCCCAAGAAGATGCGGAGCAAGGTGGACGACCTGATGAAGAAGGACGGCAAGGAGGGTCTCGCGGCCCTGTTCGCCTACTACGCCAGCCAACAATAAGGACCGAGGAGTCAATCAGATGAAGATGAATCGTCGCGATTTCGTCAAGGCCGCGAGCGCCGCTACCGCCGTCGGTCTGGTGGGTGTCCCCCACCTGGCCCTGGGCGCCGCCAAGAAGGTCGTCGTGGTCGGTGGCGGCACCGCCGGTGCCACCGCCGCCAAGTACATCAAGCGCCTGGATTCCAGCATCGATGTCACCGTCGTTGAGCCCAACGAGACATACTACACGTGCTATTTCAGCAACGAGGTCCTGGCCGGCGAGCGGAAGCTGGAGTCCCTGCGGGTCAACTACGACGGACTCAAGGCCCACGGCATCACCATGGTCTTCGACTCCGCCGCCGCCATCGACGCGGAGAAGAAGGTGGTGAAGACCACCGGCGGCACCGAGCTGCCCTATGACCGTTGCGTGGTCGCCCCCGGCATCGAGCTCCTGTACGACAAGATCGAGGGCTACAGCCACGAGGCGGCCGAGAAGCTGCCCCATGCCTGGAAGGCCGGCGAGCAGACCAAGATCCTGCGGGGTCAGCTGGAGGCCATGGCGGACGGCGGCACCGTGGTGATCGTGGCCCCGCCCAACCCCTTCCGCTGCCCCCCGGGGCCCTACGAGCGGGCCAGTCAGATCGGCCTCTACCTCAAGGCCAACAAGCCCAAGTCCAAGATCATCATCCTGGACGCCAAGCAGAAGTTCTCCAAACAGGGACTCTTCACCCAGGCCTGGGAGAAGTTCTTCCCCGGCATGATCGAGTGGCGCCCGGGCCCGGACGCCACCGTGGTCAAGGTGGACGCGGGCGGCATGGTGGCGGAGACCAGCTTCGGCGACGAGGTGAAGGCCGATGTGCTGAACGTGATCCCACCCCAGCGGGCCGGGACCATCGCCCAGGTCTCAGGGCTGGCGGACGACAAGGGCTGGTGCCCGGTGGATCAGAAGACCTTCGAGTCGACCCTCCACAAGGGCGTCCATGTGATCGGCGACGCCTCCATCGCCGGGGCCATGCCCAAGTCCGCCTATGCCGCCAACAGCCAGGCCAAGGTGTGTGCCGCGGCGGTGGTGGCCATGCTGAACGATGCCGAGGTGGGCGTTCCCTCCTATGTCAATACCTGCTACTCCATTGCGGGGCCCGACTGGGGCATCTCGGTGGCGGGCGTCTACAAGCTCGGCGCGGACGGTAAGATCGCCGAGGTTCCGGGCTCCGGCGGCGTCACCCCGATGGA
>JBGSUY010000401.1:0-3028 GCA_041753195.1 Chromatiaceae bacterium | reverse complement strand
CCTCCGCCCCCGCGTTTGGCACCGCCGCCACCACCCCGATGGGCCGACTTGGCCCGGCTGGCCCCTCCGCGATTACTGGCAGCTCGAGTCGTGTTTGGGCGGCTGGCTTGCTTGAAGGCACTGGACTTGGGTGCCGAGGCGCGCTTGGCCGCGGGTCGCTGCACCTGGGGCTTGGATGCGGGCTTGGCCGGCCGCTTGACCTGGGATGTGGTGGGACGCTTGGCAGTCTTGTTAACGGGTCGCTTGGTGGCCGCCGCAGACTGGACCTTCGGTTTGGCCTTGGCCGCCGGGGCCCTAGCCTGCGCCTTTGCTCTGGCATCGGGTGCCTTGGCCTGCAACTTGGCCCGTGCATCGCCCGCGGCGGGGGCCTTGTCCCTGAGGTCCGCCGCCCTGCCGCCGGCACCCGCTTGGCCCTTTAGATCGCCGATCTTGCCGCCCGCCGCACCTTCGCGCTTGACCTGATCGAGATCCGGGGCCTTGAGCTGACGGTCCCCGCCACGGTCCTGCAGACCAGCAACTCGGTCACTGGCACCGGCCCGATCCCTGAGGTCACCGGCCTTCCCGCCGCGGTCCTCGGCCAGCTTCGAGATCCCTCCGCTCGCGGCCCCCTCCCGTTTCACGGCACCGAGATCCGGGGCCTTGAGCTGACGGTCGCCCGCCTTGACGCGCCCGCGCGCCGCATCGCGGTCGATGGTGTGCTCCTTTCGCTTTGCGGCGAACTTGTTCTCCGTGGAGTTATCCCGGTAGCGCACCCCGCCGCGCCGCTCGGGGTTGTGCTCCCACTTCTTGACATCGGTTCGGTTGATCTCGCTGCCGACGATTCCCTTATTGATGTTGACGTCGCCGCGCTCGACATTGCGCTCGATGTTGCGGCTGCGGTCCACGTTGATGTTGGCCGGCTCGCGCCAGCCGTTGTTGTTCCAATAGTTGGAACCGCCCCAGTAGCCCGCACCACCATAGTAGCCGCCACCGCCGTAGTAGAGCCGATCGTTCCAGTCGTCATCGTCGTCCCACATGATGGCGGCAGTCAGCAGGCCCCCAGCGACGGCACCCACGCCGAAGCCGACCAGGCTATCGGTGCTGATGCCGCTAGAGGTGGTTGCCACGGTGGTGCTCGGGTAGACCGTCTGCGCTGGGACCACCTCGCCGCTCGGGACGTAGGCGGTGGCGGACGCGTCGGCGGCGCGGCCGGCCGCATAGCCGGCGTCATAGCTGGAGCTGGCATCGGCATAGGCATCCGGGTAGTACTGCTTCGCCGGAGGGCTCTCCTGGCCATAGACCTTCACCGGATCATAGGTCGGCACATAGACCACCTCCGGCTGGGCGGGCTGGATGATGATGGTGTCGCCCGCCTTCTCCACCCGCTGGGCCTCGTTGCTCTGGAGCGCCCCGGCCTTGTCGGCCTCGCCGCGCAGGCGCTGGATGGTGTCGGTGAGCTCCCCCTGCTGGGCCAGCACGGCGTCGCCCAGGTCCTGGGTCCAGTCCAGGTTGTCGCTCATGAAGCCGAGAACGCTGGGGAAGAACACCAGGGCCTTAACGCTGTCGTCCCACGCCTCCGGATCGACGGCCTTCTGAAGCTCCTCCCCTTCGAGCCCCTCCTGGTCACCCAGCCAACGGTTGGCCTGCACCACGTCCAGGGGGTAGGTGCTGGCCATCAGGATCTGGGCGATCAGGGCGTCCGGATAGAGCGCGATGGGCGCGACCAGCTGCTCGAGCTGGTCTGCCGGAATGAGGTCGGCCTTGTCAGCCGTCTCGGCCTGGACCCCGAGATTCACGCCGAGGCTCAGTATCAGGGTCACGACCAAACGTAACAGGTTGGGCATCATGGATCCTCCGCGTGGTGAGGTCTTTGCGGTATCGGGCGCCGGGGCATCGAAGCAACGGCCAAGTATAGGCGCCGATCATAGTGAACGGTCTAGGAAATGCACTATCCGGTAAGCGCAAAGTGCCTCAAATGTCTCGGGACGACCGGCAATCGGGCACCCGGGAGCCAGTGGCGGGGCTGCGCTCCGCGCGACTCCAAACCAAAGACCGGCGCCTGATCTCATGCCGCTCGGTGACGCGACTGCCCGGTTCGGCAAGGACCACCTGGGCGACCGCACCTAAGGGTCCACCAAAAGCCGACGTCACTTCGTGCCCTCGAGGAATCGACGCTGCAGGAAATCCAGGGTGGCGGTAAGGGCGCTGCGCGATGCAGCCTGGGTCTCGGCGGGCGTCGGGCCAAGTCAGCCATGGTACATGCACGCCGCTCGTCGGCAGAAGTTCGTCACTGACGGTCGCTGCCTCGACCGGCGTTTCCTCCAGTCCACCAGCGATCACGATCGCCTCGGACCCGAAGAGCGATGCAGCGACGAAGAGCGACATAGGTGCCCCAGTTGTCCGCCGCCTCGACCGCGGCACGCAGCTCGGCGACGGTGTGCTGGGTGACGTCCAGGGGGTCGTAGCTCGAGGCCACCCCGCCGCCCGCCATCAGCTTGATCTGGGATGCGCCCAGCGCGAGCTGCTCGTGGGCACGCTGGCGCACCGCTGGTGAAGCCCCGCATCAGCATGTCCTCCGCGGCCTTGGTGGCGGCGACGCTGATGTAGCCGGCATCGCTGGTCAGGATCACGTGCTGGGGCAGGGTCGAAAACATGATGTGGGTGTGGGCATCGATCAGCCCCGGCATCAGCGTGCGACCGCCACCGGCGATGCGGGTGACCGAGGTATCAGGGGCCCAATCAGACCAAAGGATCAATCCCTTCCCGACATCTCCCCGCCCATCAGTCGCCGGGAAACACTCGGGCCCAAGCCTCCTTCATAGACACCAACACCCAGCCGTTCTTCGGGGCCAGATCCAGGGCCTGGTCCAGCTTGCCGACATGGCTCTCACGGTCATAGGCGTACTCGCGCTCCCCGTCCGTGTGGTGGAGGATGAGGCCGAGCCGCGGTCCGGGGCCGCTCGTCGTCCACTGCAACATCTGCAGGTCCCCGTCCGAGTTGCCGAAGGCGAGGATGGGACGCCGCCCAATGTGGCGCTGGATCCCCACC
>JBGSUY010000400.1:0-8764 GCA_041753195.1 Chromatiaceae bacterium | reverse complement strand
GGGAGGACCCGAGCAGGCAAGACGGCTGACCGGCCAGGACTCGCCGGGCGACGCCCCGTGGTCGCGGCTGGTCGACCCTGGACCGGGTTCGGAGCCGTCGCGGCCTCGGGTGGGGCCCTCCCTTGTGGGCTACCTTGCGGCTATCGGGGGCCCGGACTTACCATGCTGAATAGTGCAGGCGTCTTCCCGAGGCGGTCCCTCGTGACCCGCCGGTCGAGTCGTTCCGGCCTTGAACCGGCGGGCGATCAGGGCGGTCTATTACCGCCGCTCCTGAAAGCTCGGCCTCGCGTCTTGGACCAGACTCTGAGCCGCTGGGCGGGTCGAGCGGTCGCAGCCGTCGCCTGCTGATCCCCAACTGACCGCCGATGCTGATCGCGCCGTACCGGGGTCGTCATCGACGCAGTCCAGGAGCCGGCAATGTCCCCCACCGAGTCCGACGTCTCAAACGTGGCAGACCCTTTCGCGCCCGTTAAGGTGGTCTTCTTCGGCCTTGGGGCCGTGGGGTCCAACATCCTGATCTGCCTTGCCGAGCTGGCGGAGCGGGACGGGGTCCCGATCCACTTCGTGGTCTATACCATCGACCCCCAGGGGGCTCGGGAGGCACTCTTTCACGCCGAGCGCTACTTCGATCGGATCAGCTTCGTCGGGCTGCCGGACTTTTCCCCTCTCTTCGCCTTGGCCCCGCCCCACGACATCCACATGGCCGGGGCCCACCTGCTGGTGAACGCGGCCCTGCCGGACTTCAACTGCCCCATCATCGAGGTGGGGATCCGGCTCGGGGCCTACACCATGGACCTGGCCTCGGACATGTATAACGAGCGCACGGACCGCAGCCTGACCTTCGAGCAATACCGGCACGATGGGGCCCTGCGGGAGCGGGGCGTCGGCGCCTTCATTAACCAGGGGATCTCCCCCGGGGTGACGGACTTCCTGATCGGCCGCTGCATCCACGGCCATCTCGACGTGGGGGGCTCCGGGCTGCGGATCGAGAGCGTGGACCTCTATCTCCTGGAGGACATTGACTCCGACTCCGTAGTCTTTTCCTGGTCGCCGGTGGTGGCCCTGGAGGAGCTGGCGGCCCGCCCGCGCATCCTGAGCGATGGGCTCATCCGGGTCATGGACCCCTTCAGCCTGGCCCGCTATCACGCCTTCCCCAACGAGCCGCGGCCGACCCGCCAATACCCCCTGTATCAGGAGGAGCTACTGGCCCTGCACCGGGCCTTCCCCCAGATCCCCTCCATCGGGATCTACACCGGGGGCTCCGAGGTGGAGCTGGTGAAAGCCCTGTTCCAGCTCAACCTGCTCTCCAAGCAGACCCTGCCGGACCAGCCGGAGCTGACGGTGGAGGCGATGGTGCGGGCCATACTCCCCGGCATGCAGCGGCCCAGGCGCATCGAGGACCTGCTGCGCTCGGGGGTGATCCGCCGTGCCCACTTCTGTGCCTCCGCCGAGATCCGGATATCCGAGACCATCCGCAACGAGCGCCAGACCGTCATCGAGACCGTGGGCCTGAGCTTTCTGCGTTACAAGGAGCTGCTGGGCTCCCCCTATGCCGGGGCCACCTACATCTCCTATCCGACGGGGGTCGGGGCGGGGATTCTCGCCTGGCATGCCCTGCAGCACGCCCGCTCGGCCCCGGGAGAGATCGTCGGGGTCCTCTCTGGGGAGGACCTGGCGCGCCTCCTGCCCCAGTCCCGCGCCGACGCGGTGCGCCGCGACCTGGTGGCCTGGGACATCGACCTGTTCCAAAGCGTTCGCGACGCGTCGATTCTGTAGCTCCGATCGAGGCACTTTCAGGCAACAGAGGGCCCCCATGACGACACACGCCGGATTTTCGCCCCCGGCCCGTGCCCTGTTGACCGTGGCGGCCCTGGTGATCCTGGTGGTCGGCGTGCAGCTCGCCTCCCCAGTCCTGAGCCCCATCCTGCTCGCCGTTTTCATCGCCGTGGTAGCGACCCCGCCCCTGCGCTGGCTGCGGCAGCACGGCTGGCCCAAGTGGTTGGCCCTCTTTGTGGTGGTGTTCGTGCTGCTTGATCTCGGCAGCATCCTGGCCCTGCTCGCGAGCGGGGCCATCGAGGGCTTTCGGAGCAATCTCCCCACCTACCAGGAGCGCCTGGTGCTGCTCAGCCAGCAGTTCGGCGAGTGGCTGGAGGCGGCGGGTGTCGCCAAGGCCGAGTCCGTCCCCTCGGCCCTCGACCCTGCCGCGACCATCGCGGCGCTGCGCGGATTCCTATCGAGCCTTGGTGGGCTCTTCGCCCAGGGCGCACTGGTGCTGCTCGCGGTGGTCTTCATCCTGCTGGAGGCGCCTAGCCTGCCGGCCAAGCTCAAGGTCGCCTTCAATCTAAATGCCGGGGCGAAGCGGCGCATCCAACATGTCTTCGACGCCATCAACCGCTACATGCTGATCAAGAGCCTGACCAGCCTGGCCACCGCGGTCTTGCTCTACCTCTGGCTGCACATCCTGGGCGTCGATTTCGCCGTGCTCTGGGCCATCCTGGCCTTTGGCCTCAACTTCGTGCCCTTCGTGGGCTCGGTCCTGATGGCCATCCCGCCCACCCTGCTGGCCCTGGTGCAGATCGATCTCGGCACGGCCCTGCTGGTGGCCCTGGGCGCACTCACCGTGAACACGGTCATCGGCAGCATCCTGGAGCCCCGGATCATGGGCCGGGGGCTCGGCATCTCGACCCTGGCCGTCTTCATCTCGCTCCTCCTATGGGGCTGGATGCTTGGCTCCGTGGGCGTCTTCCTCTCGGTCCCACTCACCATGGCCCTGATGGTGGCGCTCGACGCCAGCCCCTACACCCGACCCCTGGCCGTCCTGCTGGGCCCCGAGCTCAAGGACGTCGCCACGGAGGAGTGGGACGCCCGTCCCCTGATCCCAGAGCCCGCCCCGCTGACCACGGCGGAGCAGCAGGCGGAGCGGGACCAGAAGCCCGACTCCTGAGGAATCTCGGCGGCAAAGGCACGCCCAGGCGCGCCAATGCCCAGTGTGGAGCCGATGGGTTGGCCCGTGCCCCCAGCACCTGGAAGTCTTCAGCTACCCGCCCCAGCCCCGCATGAGGAACCGCTTCCGCTCCTCGGTATCCAGAACCTGCGCGCAGCTCTCCCAATCCACCTTCTCGACCCTGTGGTAGCGCAACTGAAAGGGGTGCTTCTTGGGGACCGCGTCGATGGTCTTCCGGGCCCGGTCGATCTCGCCCAAGGCCATGTCGATCCACACATCCTCCAGGATGTCGGGGATCTGGCCGAACAGGTTGGCGATGTTCTCCAGTCGCTCGGAGAGCAGCTCATGGACCCGGTCCTCCACCGACCCCGCATAGCGCATGTTGTAGAGGTCCACGGTGTCGCGGAGCTGGCCGATGCGCTGGATGCGCCCCTTGCGTTGCTCCAGGCGGGAGGGGTTCCAGTGCAGGTCGAGGTTGATCAGGGTTCCGAGGCGCTGCAGGTTTAAGCCCTCGGAGGCGGCATCCGTGCCGATCAGCATCCGGATCTCCCCCGTGCGCACCCGCTCCTTGAGCACCTCCCGTTGCGTACGGGTGAAGACGCCCCCGTGCATGACGCCGGAGCGCTGGGCCCCCGCGTAGATTCCGATCTCCTCCCCCGGCATCTCCGCCGTGAGCTGCTCGGCGAGCCAGAGCACCGAGTCGAAGTACTGGCTGAAGACGATGCACCCCAGCTCGCGCCAGCCGCGGTGGAGGAGTTGCTCGCGGACGATCTGGTACTTGGGGTCGCGCTCCTGGTTGGCCTCTAGCGCTTTTAGGAACCGTTGCAGGACGGACCGCTCCTCGCTCGTCAGGGTGCGGAGCTGGCTCAGGGACTCCTCGTCATCCTCCTCGTCATCCAGGAAGGTCCACTCTGAGAGCATCTTCTCGACCGTCTTGCGCCCCGCTTCCATCGTGCTCCCCACGCGGCGTAGCAATAGGGTCCGGAAGAAGCCTGATTTTGCCCGCTCGGCCAACAAGTGGCAGAACTCCTCTGCGAGCCGGTAGGCGTCCTCCAGGAAGGGCGGCAGCCGAATAGCATCCTCATCGCGCTCGCCGTGGAGCCGCACCGCCACCGGCTTCAGGAAGGGCTCTCCCGTCTCCGGGTCGATGGTGGTCTCCAGGTACTGTCGGGTACGCAGCACAATGTGTCGAATGAAGGGGTTGGACTGCTCGACGAAGCGCGGGAAGATCCGGCGGATCCTTGCCCGGTCGGGCGGTCCCAGACGGTCGAGGCTCCCCCCGGGCGCGATGGCATCCTTGTCCGTCATCCCCAGGGATCGGCGCAGGGTGCTGTAGTCCGGCCCCTCGGACGCTGGTGGTAGGGGATTGCGCATCCAGCCCCACAGGTCGATCTCGTCGGTCGGAGGCGCCGCGCCGCCGAGCAACAGCCCGAGGGCATGGCGGGGCTTGCGCCACTGGCTCCCGTAACCGCCGAGCACCGCCTCAGAGCCCCGCGCCAGGGCGTCCAGCAGGTCCCACGCCTCGATAGGATGGAGCTGCACCGGGGTCGCCGTGGCGAGCAGCAGGCTGCGGGTGCGGGGTGAGATCTCCCACAGGAAGCGCAGCAGGTTGTTGGGCTCGGCGGGGTCGTACTCCTTGCCTGGACCGAGATTCCGGCGGCGGGCGCGGTGCGCCTCGTCCAGGATCACGCATTCATAGCTCCCGTTGACCAGCCAGTCCTTGATCTCGGAGCCCGAGATAATGAGCCCAGTGGAGACGATCCCCACGCGCCTGGGGCATCGCCGAATCGCCTCTGGGCCCGTGCTCGGGTGCTCGATGCCGTTCTCGTCCACCCACTTGCGACCGTCCCAAACCGCCGAAGGCATATCGAGCAGGGTGCTTAGCTCCCCCTGCCACTGCCAGATGAGTGGCTTGGGTGCGAGCACCAGGACCGGACTGTCGCCCGAGAGGGCCATGAGCTGGGCCGCCATGGCGAGCTGGATGGTTTTGCCCAGCCCGACCTGATCGGCGAGGACGAAGCGTGCGCCATGGGGACCCAGGTGGGCGTCAAAGGCGAGCTTCACGAAGTGTTTCTGATGCCCCCAGAGCCCGGCCTCCTTCCGATAGACGGGGGCCTCAATGATCGGCGCGGCCGGGTCCGGTTGCCTCCGCCAGGCGCTGAGGTCTGGGATGACCGTACGTGCCGCAAGGCGCTTGATGTCCTGGACGACGGCGTCGGACAGCTCCACCGCAAAGGGCGAGTGCCAAAGGGCATCGAATTCCTCCTGCACCCATTGGACGGCCTCGTCCGAGTCGTCCTCCCACAGAAGCTCGTAGTTCAGCCGCCAGGCGGTGAGCGATTCGTTGACGCTGCCGAGGAAGGCGGTGCGCCGCCCGTCCGCCAGGGTGATGACGCCTGCCTTGCCGTGGATCAGACCGAACCGCTCGTCCGGCATGACCCGGACCTGGAGCTTGCCGCTCGCCAGGAAGTCGTAGAGTCGCTGAAAGCGGGGCTTTGCGGCGTCGGGCAGCTTCTCAGGCTCCGAGTCGCACCACTCCCGGCGCATGGCGGCCTGGGCGGCCTTCTTGGCGGTCTCGATGTCCCTGGGGTCGATGATCGAGTTGCAGATGAGGCGGACCGGCCCGGAGACAGACTCCAGCTCTTCCCCGGCGACCTCCAGGATGGAGGAGGAGAAGAACCCCGCGATGCGGTCGTAGCCCTGGGCCCCCCGCAGGCGCTCGGCCAGGAAGCTGCGGTCGAGCCGGTGGCGGCGGGAGGAGAAGCGGTTCATGAGGGCGCCGGGCCTGGGCCGCCACGGTCGCTTGGCGCGATCTCAATCAGTCGCTCCCCGGCGAGCAGGGCGCCCTCGATCTCAGGCAGAAGCTGCTCGAACCAGGCCAGCAGCTCGCGGCGGGTGGTGTTTCCCACCCGCACCCAGACCACCGACGGTCCTTCGGGATTCAGTGTTCGTAGATGAACGAAGTCCTCGTCCTTGGAAACGATGACCGCGTCCAGACGCTCCGCCTCTGTCCAGATTCGGGTGTCGGCCGCCTCCAAGAGCCCGTGATCGAGGAGATGGGTGGCCTCATGGCCGCGGGTGGAGAGCCAACGAGCCAGGGCCGGCGGCAGCTGCGCATCCACCAGAAAGCGCATCGGCGTCGCTAGCCCTCAAGCAACGCGCAGGATGGGATGGTCGGTCTGGCGGGCAGCAAACTCCAGCGCTGCTGCGATGTCCGCCGCCTCCAGGTAGGGATAGTCCTCCAGAATGTCCGATTGCGAGGCACCGGAGGCCAGCATCTCCAAGATGTCCGACACGCGAATCCGCATGCCGCGGATGCAGGGCCGACCGCCGCAGATGTTCGGGTCGACGGTGATTCTTGGATGGTCCTTCATTGCCTCACCTCAGATTTGCTAAGCCGGGGGTCGTCGCCAATCCCGATCTAAACATGGT
Source organism: Chromatiaceae bacterium (assembly GCA_041753195.1). GTDB lineage: Bacteria > Pseudomonadota > Gammaproteobacteria > Chromatiales > Chromatiaceae > Thiodictyon. Next base: position 2,388 of record JBGSUY010000400.1, on the reverse strand, counting down.
CGTTCTCCAAGGTTTCGGCAAGCAGGCGCGCTGCCTCTGCGTCGGCGGCCCAGTGGGGAATCGGCAGGCGGCCGATGAAGCGGAGCATCTCGGCGAGGTTCTCCCGCTGGGCCCAGTAGTCGCCGGTTAGCTCCGTCTTGAGGTAGTTGAGGCCCACCCGGGCGCTGTCTTGGTCCGCGGTCTGGTAGACGGCGAAGAGGCAGTGACGGAGCAGGGACGAGCCGAAGCCCTCGGTGCCCCATTCGCGGCGCTTGAATTCCGTGGCGGTCTTCAGCCGCGTCTGGTTGGCCTTGCCGCTTTCGAGCATGAAGCGGTAGTCGCGCACACCAAAGCCGCGGGCGAACTCCTGGAAGACGTCGCTGCGGTAATCGCCGTGGGACTCGACCTCCAGGCACTTGAGATAGAGCTTCTCCTCGGGCGACAGACGTTTCCAGAGCTGGGCGTCGATGCCGTCGGGGACGAGGAAGTTGCTCGCGGTCTTCACCGCGTCCTCGATGATGCGCTCGATGGGAGACTCCTCGCCCCGCTTGCGCTCCCGGGCCAGCTCGTAGGCCACGTCGATGTCCTCGATGCCCTTGTACTGGGTCAGCACCCGCAGGGCCGCGGCATAGGCGGCGAGCTGATAGTCGGCGTCGGCGAAGTTGGGGTCCTCCCGGTCATCCAGCTCCAGCATGGACTTGAGCTGGTGCTCCACCTCGATCTCCACCTGGGGGACGATCTCGTCGAGGAAGGCGACGTCCTCCGAGGTCTGCTTGCGCAGCACCATCAGCACGGTGCCCTGGACGTAATTGCCCTCCTTCAGCGCCGACTCGGTCTCGGTGGCGATGGTCCAGGCGGCGGTGACCCGCAACCCCGCGGCCCAGAGGATCAGGGCCAGGTCGGCCCAAACCCCGGCATCCTGGTGGGTGAACATGACGATCTGCAGCCCGTTGTCCGGCATGTGGGCGGCGAGGTTGGTGTCCAGGATCTCGGCGATGGATTGCCCGCCCGAGGCGATGTCGTGGGAGACGGCGTTCTCCAGGCTGTTGTTGATCTGGTTGATCTCGGAGAGGGTCTCGCGGTCGTTGAGGTCGAGGTCGTGGGCGTTGAGCAGGTGGACGCGGTTGGCGTCCCCGCTCTCCCACAGCCGAGAGGCGACGATGCGCATCAGACGGATGAGGCCACGGGTCTGCTGGAAACCGGGGTTCTCCTTGAAACGGGCATAGAGGTCGCGGATCGAGGGGTGGAAGGGATAGGCCTCCACCACCCGGGCTGCGAACTGCTCGGGGGAGGCGTTGGTCACGTCCATCTGGCGGGCGTCGCGGATGGACTTGGCGTAGCCCTGGGCGACCTCGGCGATGGCGTCCTTGCCGGGCAGCTCGGCGAAGATGCGCTTGCGCAGGATCTGGTAGAACTCGTCCGTGTTCATGCGCACCGGCTCCAGGCTCATGGCGGAGCGGCCGGTCTCCTTGTCCAGCTCATTGAGCGCCTGGATGATCTGTTGGCTGCCACCGGCGTAGGAGGCGGTGAGATCGGTGATGACGAGGCAGACGTTCGACAGCTCGTCCTTACCGATGGCGACCAGCAGGTTGGAGAGCGCCGTTGCGGTGACCACCGAGAGGTCCGAGTTGCCGATGGTCTTGGAGCGGGCGTACTCGAAGTAGGGCGGCAGCTCGTCGAGCATGATGACCAGGGGGTCGCCCTTCAGCAGGTTGACCCAGGCGGTCTGACCCGGCGCGGAAAGGGGCGCGTAGTAGTCCGCGAACTGCTCCCTCTTGCCGAGCTGGGTGGCGAGGGAGCCCCAGATGCCGAGCGGGGCGTCGCTCTCGCGGCCGGAGAAGGCCACCACCCGCACCGGCCCGGTCTCGCCGGGGGTGTAGAAGCCCTCCATCACCGGGCGGCGGTACTCGGGGTGCTTGGCGAGAAGGCCAAGGGCGAGCAGGTTGTGGGGGTCTTGCCGCCACCCATGGCTTGGGTGAGCTTGAAGACCCCTTGTGTAGTCTTACCTTCCAGCCGCCGGAAGCCCTCGGTCAGCAGGATGCGCATGCCCTCGGTGACGTGGTTCTCGCGGAAGAAGGCCTCGGGGTCGATGCGGCCCGAGACCAAGTCCGTGAGATCGAGGACGGTGTCCCGCCGCGACGCGTCGAAGATGCTGTCGCGGGGTTTGCAGGCGTGGCCTAGGGTCTGCATGAGTGCTCCTTCCGCCCTCGGCGTGTTCACGGAACAGTCCGGAACGATACAGCCATCGGGCAGCTCGATCCATCTTGCGCGGGGGCGCACTCCGGCGCTGATGGGCTGGTCACGGTTGGGGCGTGGAGCGGGCCTCAGTATTCGTGCTCGAAGGCGGCCCCGGCGCGGGTGCCGCCGATGGGGCCCACGTCGGCCTCCAGTTGGATGCGGGGGCTGACC
>JBGSUY010000399.1:0-2346 GCA_041753195.1 Chromatiaceae bacterium | reverse complement strand
GAGCGGATGCCTTGCGGTAGGGCCTGGTCCATGGGCTCCCGGTTAGGCCGCCGCGAAGCGTTCCCGCAAGGCCGCCCACCAGCGACGCCGGTTGCCGGGCAGGGGTGCCGCGACGGGGATGGCGCTGGGCGGATCGAGACTCAGCACCCAGCCAGGCGGTACTCGGTGACCGATGCTGCCGCATGCAGCGCCAAGATTGTTGGGGTCGTAGATCTTCACCAGGGTGGGCTCAGCCAGGGCGTCCGCATAGACGATGCCCAGAGAGTCCCCGTGGTGATCGCGCCTGAGCAGACCGTCGATCTCCGTGAGCAATGGCCCTAGCGCGGCAGGCGACAGCGGTGTGAGCGGGATCTCCGCGCCCACCGCGTAGGCGAACCAATGGTGCGTCGTGTCGGCCAGCAGACGCTGCCGCAACGCATCCCAGTCGGACCAGCGCAGCAGGCCGTAGAGGGTGCCGTTCAGCTTGGTCTCGAAAGCGTTCATTGCGCACCCCCCGTCAGAAGTTTCAGCAATCCTCGTTCGCTCTGGCCGCCGAGCATAACCCGGCGGATTGCCCCATCCTCGACGAGCACGAAGCTCGGCGTCACCGCGACGCCGAAGTCGCGGGCGAGCTCCAGCGACTCGGCGATGTTGACCTTGATGAGATTGGGGTGAGCCTGGCGCAGTCGGTCCACCATGGGCGTCATGGCCCGGCAGGGACCGCAGTGAGGCGCGTGGAAGTAATAGACGCGCCGCGGCTCGGCACTCGCCGGGCCGTCCACCGCCGTGGTGTCCGGGGCCGCTTGGCCCAAGCTACGCCGGGCCTGCCACAGCGGGATGAGTTGCATCAGGAATAGCAGGGCGATGACGCCCGCCAGGGGGTAGGTGAGCCAGTGCATGGTGCGCTCCTCGTGGTGGGTATGGACCAAGTCGACGCGTATTGGTCGGCGGTCAGATGGATTCCTGACGACGCTGTCAGCCGTGCCACGACGGCGCCGGATAAAGCAGGTCCCGGCCCCTTGCGTGCCCCGCCCATCCATCAGCGCATCGGTTGGCCTAGGCCCGAGCCGCGAACAACTTGCCCTGCGATAACGGGCAGGAGTGCCGATGACCCGGGCCTTCACAGGGGCCTTCACAGGGGCCTTCACAGCGCCAACACCTTCGGGGCCCGAGGCCGGCGATCGGCGACTGCCGCTTCGGCGCCCGGCGGCTGGATGCGCCGATCACGCGCTTGCAGGTCGACCGTGAGCGGCGCCGACAAGGCGCATCTGGCCGCGCCGAGCAGTGCCGTCTTCGGTTCCAGGACGATGTGCACCGGCACGTCCCGAAGCATCCCGCTCAAGCGGCCCTTGTCCATGAAGGCGGGCATGAATCCGCTTCGGGGAAAAGCCTCGGTCAGCTTGGGGGCGATGCCGCCGCCGATGTAGAGGCCGCCGGTGGCCAGCGCGGTCAGGGCCAGATTGCCGGCTGCGGCGCCGTAGGCCGAGAGGAACAGCTCCAGCGCCTTGGCGCAGATGGCCCCCTCGTCGGAGAGGGCGGTTTGGGCGATGACGGCGGCTCGGTCGGCGGCGGCGTCCAGACGCGCGGTGAGCCAGTCCGGCTCCGCCATGCCGCGGTCTCGGAGGAAGGCATAGATGCTCACGAGGCCGTGGCCGGAGACCACCCGTTCCACGCTGACCCGGCCGTAACGCCCGGCGAGAAACCGCCCCAAGTCGACTTCCTCCTCGTTGCGCGGGGCAAAGTCGGCGTGTCCGCCTTCCGAGGCCGCCACCCGCCTGCCCGTCTCATTGGAAATCAGCACGGCCATGCCCAGCCCGGTGCCGGCGGCGATCAGCGCCTGGGTGCCGCCGACTTGGGGCCGGCCGGGGTTCAGGGTGAAGAACTGCTCCGGGGCCAAGGTGGCAAGCCCCAAGGCATTGGCGGCCAGGTCGTTGATGAGGCGAACGGCGTTGAGCCCCAGATCGCTGGCGAGCTCGCGCTCGGACAAGACCCAACCCAGGTTTGGCAGGCTGGCTTCACCCCCCACGACGGCGCCGGCCGCGCCGAAGCACGCAGTGGCGGCGGAAAGCCCCGTGTCGGCGAGGAAGCGCCGCACCACATTGGTCAGGCTGCCGAATTCCCGGTTCTGGTAGGTGCGCTCCGCCACGGACTGGGGTGCCCCGGGCGAGCCGCGAAAGAGGGCCAGGTTGCTCTTGGTGCCCCCGATGTCGCCGGCCAGTACGAGTGGCTCAGACATGGCACATCCCAACATTGTCGGCGATGGAGCGCCAGCGGTGCCCGTTGCGGGAGAGCAGGGTGTCGGCCTGGGCCGGGCCCTCGGAGCCGGCGGCGTAGGCGGGCACCTGGCCACCCGTTTGCGCCGCCCAG
>JBGSUY010000398.1:0-1633 GCA_041753195.1 Chromatiaceae bacterium | reverse complement strand
CAGGCTACCGCGAGGCGCGGGGTTGCTTGAACGTCGGACCCGGCGGCGCCTCGGCGGGCGGACGTCGCCGTGGCGCCGCCGACAACTATCGATACCTGCGCACCCGAGGTGTCACCGTGCGCAAGACGATCGATGTCATTATCGCGAGCTACTGCATTCTCTACGGGCTCGAGCTCCTCCACCCCGGGTCTGCAGCATGAGGCGCCTGGCGAAGAGCTCCGGCCGCTACAGTCCGCGGCAATTGCAGCAGGCAATGACATGACGCCCGAGATCCCGGGAGGCGCCGTCCCGGACCCCCGAACCCGGCTGAAGAGCCCGGGTTTCGCGAACCTTTGGACTCGAGCACCCATGGAGAGGCCCCTGAAGCATGACAAGGTCAATCAACCTAACCTAATGGAACCGAACCGCCGTCAAATCCCGGAGTCCGACGACCATCCGCAGCGTTGGACCGTCGCCGACCTGATCGACCTCGACCACTACCTGGATCTGGACGACCAGAGTCTGCGCGAGGGTCAGGCTGCACGGGAGCGACTCAACGAACGGGACCGCCGACTCTACCTCAACAACATCCAAGATCGAGTGGATGCGCCGCCGCACACCCCGCCCCACCGCCGGGTTGCCCTGCGCCATTGGCTGACCGCGCGCCGCACCGGCGAGGACCCGGTGCTGCGGGACTTGCTGCCGGGGTCCGCTTTTGCCCGCAGCCAACGCTTGGTGAGCTTCGGCCTGGGCTTGCTCGGTTTCGTCTTCGGCGTTGCTGCGGCCTCGGTACTGCTGCACTACGACGGCCAGCAGCCCGTGAACGTCTCCTGGTACCTGTTCATCCTGGTCTTCGTGCAGCTCGGGCTGGCACTTACCACGGCCCTGGCCTGGGGCCTGCGCCGCTCGAAGCCCGTCTCGGGGGCGATTCGGGACGTCTCCTTCCTGTCACACCTGATCAGGCCTCTGTTCACGAATGCCGCGCGCTATATCCAGCGCCACCGCCTGCTGCACATACCGCAAGACCTGCGCGAGGGCGCCGCGTCGCGGCGTGGCCTGACCGAGGCCCATTTCGCGCTCTATGGGCCGGCCGCCTACCTGCCCTTCCTGATCGCCGCCCAGGTCTTCGGCATCGGTTTCAACATCGGCGTCATCTCCATCACCCTGGCCCTCGAGTGGTTCACCGACCTGGCCTTCGGCTGGGGCTCCGCGCTGGAGGCGAGTCCCCAGGTGGTCCACGAGATGGCCCGTCTCATCGCCTTGCCCTGGGGCTGGCTGGTGGGTGAAGGGGTCGGCTACCCGACCCTGGACCAGGTGGCCGGCAGCCGCATCTCACTCAAGGACCCGCTGGCCACCCTGCAGGCGGCCGACCTGCGTTCCTGGCGTTGGTTCCTGGTGCTGGCGGTGACCACCTACGGACTGTTGCCGCGATTGCTGTTGCTCGGGACCTCCCTGTTCGCGCAGCGCCGAGCCCTGGCGGCCCTGCCATTCACCCATGGACGGACCCAGTCACTCTACGCGCGCCTGGTGACGCCGAGCCTGAGCGGCGCCGAGGGCGTGGAGAATCGGGGCCCTGAGATGCCCATCCCTGCGCCGCTCAATCCCCTCACCGCACCGCGAAGCGCGCCTCGCAGTTCGCCGCTACCCCAGCCAG
>JBGSUY010000397.1:0-9512 GCA_041753195.1 Chromatiaceae bacterium | reverse complement strand
GACCTGACCTTCACCGACGCCGAACCCCGCGGCCAGGGTCAGGAGGGCGCAGGCCAGAGCGGCGACCGGCCAGGCGCGGTGCCGACGAGCATCAGGGTCAGGTTCCATGGACACTCCAGGTCGGGTTCTCGATGTCGCCCGAATTATGGCACGCGACGGCGCTATGGCGTCATCTGGGCGGTCAAACTGGGGCCCCGGTCGCGCCGCGCGGATTTTTGAGCCTTGAACCCCCAGCGATCGATTCGAGGTTGCGGGGCGCGGGGCCTTGGTCTGCTGGTAGTCATCGCGGCCCTGCCGCCTCTCTTCTGGGCCGGCAATTTCGTCCTCGGGCGGGCCTTGCACGCGGAGATCCCGCCGCTCGCCCTGTCGTTCTGGCGCTGGTTCCTGGCGCTCCTGATCCTACTGCCCTTCAGCTACCGGGGGCTGGTGGACCAGTGGGGTACATTGCGGGCAAGCTGGCGAAGCTTGATCCTGCTCGCCGCCCTGGGAGTGAGCAACTACAACACGTTCGCCTACATTGGGCTCCAGACCACCACGGCGACCAACGCCGTGCTGCTCACCTCCACGACCCCGGTGTTGATCCTGGCCCTTTCCTGGGTCCTGTTGGGGCTGCGGGTCAGCGCGGTCCAGGGCCTGGGGATGGCCCTGTCGCTCGCCGGGGTCGGGGTGATCGTGACCGAAGGGGATCTGGCGCGGCTCTCTGGTGTACGCCTCACGATCGGTGATCTCTGGATCCTGGCCGCGGGCCTCGACTGGGCCCTCTACTCTGTCTGCCTGCGCTGGCGTCCCGCGGCTCTGGACCCCTTGGTCTTTCTCTCCGCGACCGTTGCCATCGGCACGCTGCCACTGGCGGGGCTCTACGGCTGGGATCTGTGGCGGGGCAGCGGATTCGATCCGACCCCGCAGAATCTCGCCGCCCTGGTCTATGTGGCCCTATTCCCGTCCGTGCTGGCCTATGTGATCTGGAACCGCGCCGTCGCCGAGTTGGGTGCTAACCGAACGGGCCAGTACATCCATCTGCTGCCGGTCTTCGGGGCGCTGCTCGCCATGCTGCTCCTGGGGGAGCGCCCAAATTGGTTCCATGGGGTGGGGGTGGGGCTGATCGGAGGCGGGATCTGGCTTGCGGCTCCAAAAACGACCAAGAGGTGCTTGGCCCCTAGCGAGCCCCGCTAGGTGATCTGATTGGCCGCCAGGCGCGGAGCCGACACCAAGCGTAGGCATCGTCCATGAGACGCATCGCGCAACACTACGACGTCGTCATCATCGGGGCTGGACCGGCGGGGCTCTTCGCCGCCCTGACCTTGTCCCCACAGATCCAGGTCTTGATGATCGACCGCAAGGAACGCGTTGGCGGGGCTGGTGGGGCCACGGACGGCAAGCTCAACCTTTCTCCCCATATCGGCCTCGATCTGGCCGAGCTGCGACTCACCGAGGAGGCCGCCCAAGGACGCATCGAGGCGGTTGACCGGGTCTTCCCGGAGCATGGAGCGGACCCTGCTTTGCACGGCGTGGACCAAGCCGGCATTCAGTGGTGGCTGGAGCGGGTTTCCTGGGTGCGCAGGCAGACCCCCAAGGGCGGCTGGGACATCAGCCTGGTCCCCGTCCGTCAGCGCCACATGGGCACCGACTTTGCGCATCGGGTGACGGCGGCGATGGCGGCGACCATCCGGCGGCAGGGGGGACCATTCGGCTCGGGGCCGAGGTCCTGGACCTGCGACTGGGGACGAGCGGGGGTCTTCTGGTCGAGACCTCCCAGGGCCGCTTCCACGTGGACTTTCTATTGGCGGTCCTCGGGCGTGAAGGGGCTTACTGCTTTCTCTTCACCACCCCGACCTACCAGGACCGGACGCGCACCTTCTGCACCAACCGGGGTGGCCGGGTGCGGGTGGAGGAGCGCCGGGGCTTCCGGCTCGTGAGCGGCGACGCGCCGAAGGCCAGCAAGACCGCCAACACTAACTTCGCCCTGCTCAACACGGTCACAGGAGAGCCTGGAGCTCTTGGCCCGCGTAATCCCCGGCGTCACCCACCCCTCCACCCTGATCTATGTGCCGGAGATCAAGTTCTACGACGTCCGTTACCCCGCCAGCCTGGAACTGGAGACCGGGATCTCCGGACTCTTCGTCGCCGGCGACGGGACCGGCAAGTCACGCGGAATCGTCGGCGCCGCGGTCAACGGCCTGATGCCGGCCGAGGGGATCTTGGTGCGGGCTGGAGAGGGATAGCCCTCTGTCAGCCGTTGCTGACGCTGCGCCCCCCTAGAAGTCCCGCAACCCCAGGAGCCAGGGCCGCCCCAGGTAGAGATAGACGGCGTTGTTGCCGCCGTCGGCATGGCCATAGCCGAAATAGACCGGGCCCAGGATGGTGTCCGCGCCGAGAAACAGGGCGCCCGCGATCTGGGTCTGGTCCAGCCGAATGTCCGATCGCTCCTTCCAGGTATTACCGGCCTCCAGGGAGGCGCCGGCGTAAGTGCGGACCAGTCCGGTCCCCAGGTCCCTCAGATAGATGGCACGGGCAAGCCCTGCGTAGGGTCCAGAAAGCTCCCGCTGGTTGAAGCCCGAGAGGTTCAGGAATCCCCCCAGCCGGTAGTAGGCCTGGACGGGGATCTCACCGCCAAAATTTCCGCCTACGCTCAGAGCTCCGAGCAGGCTGTCCTTGCCCCAGGTGCCAGCCTTCAGCAGGTCGAAGCCGACCAGGTCGTAGTCGTCGGACGATCCCAGCCACTCCCGCGCGGTCACCCCGTAGACCTGGCCCGCCCAACCGGAGCGGGGGAAGTTCAGGCTGTCCAGCGAATCGACCGTGAGGCGCCCCTGGAGCTGCCCCACGTCGAAGTCGTAGTTACGAACCTCGGGATCTCCCACCCGCAGGTCCAGATCCCCCGCGTAGAGGGTGTAGCGCAGACCGAGCCGCGCCCAGTTGCCGATGTTGCGCCCGCCCTCCAGGAAGCCCCCGTAACGGGTGATCTGATACTCGGCGATGGGATCATCCCGGGACTGCTCGCCGAACACGCGCAGACTCTCCGTCAGATAGGCCAATCCCGCCTGGGCATACCAGCGTTCCGCCGGGTCCAGGGGCTGATAGACCTCGGTGAGGACCCCGGGCTCCTCGCCGGCACGCAGGATGGTGCGCCACTCGCCGTTGAGCGCGTTCAACGGGGCCATGGTGTAGGCGGCGCCGATGTTGAACAGTGAGTCCCCGGCGCCGGTGGCGGAGAGCTCCAGCCCGCCCTGGAGCGAGCTGGTACCCCAGGACTTGCGGTGGGCATCGATCACCACGCCGGTCTCGCCGTCGCGCTTCTCCACCCGGTAGCGGACGCTCTCGAAGTTGTCCTGGTCGTAGACGCGGGCGAGCTGATGTTCGAGAGCATCCGGGTCTAGGGGGTCGCCCTCGCGGACCTTGATGCGACTGGCGATCACCGCGTCGTCCAACCGCGAGTCATTTTCAATGCGGATGTAGTCGATGGTCGGTGGCCGGTAGGCCGGGGGGCTGTGGGCAACCCGATAGTCGGCATACTCGGCCGGCGGCAGGCTCAAGGGCGCCAACTCGGGGCGCTTCGCAACGGCCGCGCGCAACCCGATGGCGATGGCGGCCGGCATCTTCTCGAAGTCGCTGGCCAGCACCTCCCGCTCCAGGGGCGGCGTGATCAGCAGGTCCCGTAGGCCGAGCGTAGCGATCTCCGCCGCGGTGTTCTTGAAGGTCACCAGGGAGGCGATCTGGTCCAGCATGGCAAGCACGTTGCCGATCTCCTCCCGCTGGCGCCGCGGCCCGCCCACGTCCACCGCGATCACGATGTCGGCCCCCATGGCGCGCACCGCGCTCACCGGCAGGTTCATGGCGATACCGCCGTCGACCAGCAAGCGGTCGTCGATCTCCACTGGGGCGAACACCGCGGGGACCGCCATGCTGGCGCGCATGGAGGTGGCTAGATCCCCCTCGCCCAGGATCACCGCATCCCCGGTCACCACGTCGGTCGCCACCGCCCGGAAGGGGATCCGCAAGTCATCGAAGTCTTGGATCTCGGTGGCCGGCAGGGTGTATTTGCGCAGCGCCAGCTCGAGCTTCTGTCCCTGGATCAGGGCCGGGACCAGCTCGACCTTCCGTTCCTTTTCGATCACGCCGGGCTTGGCCTTCATCAGGAAGGTGCGGTCGTCCTGCTTGCGGCGGAAACGCCGGTCCTGGCGGGCCGGCTCGTCCTGGAAAATGTCCTTCCAATCGATCTCGTCGATGGTCCGCTCGATGTCGTCCGGGGACATTCCCATGGCGTAGAGCCCGCCGACGATGGAGCCCATGGAGGTACCCGCGATGTAGTCGACGGGGACGCCCATCTCCTCCAGGGTCCGCAGCACACCGATATGGGCGGCGCCGCGGGCCCCGCCGCCCCCGAGTGCGAGCCCGATCTTGGGTCTATCACCGGCGCTCAGCGCCGGAGCGAAGACTGCCAGGGTCGCCAGACTCAGCAGGAGCAGGATCAGCGGCAGACAGCGGAAGAATCGGTCGCGGGTCACGGCGGCGCTCCGGGTGGAGATGGTTGGTACGGCACCAGGGCCCCGAGGGCCAAGGCGCGGATTATCGCCGATGGAGCAGAGTCGGGGCAGGTGGGCCTTTGGTCCCCCGGGGAACGCGAACCCAGGCGGGCACCGATGGGCGTCGGATATCCGACGCGGGTTGCGCCAGCTTCCGCCGGGTGTCCTCAGATCCCGTCGATGGCCGAGGCCAGAGTCTTCACCGCGAGGATCTCGAGCCCCTGGACTCCTTCCTTGGGGCTATTGCCGGCCGGGACTATGGCCCGCCGGATGCCGTGCTTGGCGGCCTCCCGCAACCGGTCCGGGCCGTTGGGCACTGGGCGCACCTCGCCGGACAGACCCACCTCCCCGAACACTGCGAGGTCCAACGGCAGGGGCCGGTCCCGGTAGCTGGAGAGCACCGCCAGCACCACCGCCAGGTCGGCCGCGGTCTCGTTGATGCGCACCCCGCCAACCACGTTGACGAAGACGTCCTGGTTGAACATCCCGACCCCCCCGTGACGGTGCAGGACCGCCAACAGCATGGAGAGTCGATTCTGGTCCAGCCCCAGGGCGACGCGTCGCGGGTTGGCGAGCGGGCTCTCGTCCACCAGGGCCTGGACCTCCACCAGCAGGGGCCGGGTGCCCTCCCGGGTCACCATTACGACGGAGCCGGAGACGGGCTGATCGTGACGGGAGAGGAAGATGGCCGAGGGGTTCCTGACTTCGCGCAGGCCCCGGTCCCCCATGGCAAAGACGCCCAGCTCGTTGACCGCGCCGAAGCGGTTCTTGACCGCCCGCACCAGCCGGAAGGCGCCTCCGGCGTCGCCCTCGAAATAGAGCACCGTATCCACCATGTGCTCCAGGACGCGGGGACCCGCCAGGGCCCCCTCCTTGGTCACGTGGCCCACCAGGAAGACGGCCGTGTCCGAGCCTTTGGCAAAGCGCACCAGTTGGGCCGCCGTCTCCCGCACCTGGGAGACCGAGCCGGGCGCGGACTGGAGTAGGTCCGTGTAGAGGGTCTGGATGGAGTCCACCACCATCACCCGAGGGCGCTCGCGCTCGGCCTGGGCCAGGATGGGCTCCACCCGGGTCTCCGCCACCAGCCGGATGCCGGCCCCAGCGAGTCCTAGCCGCCGGGCCCGCAGCCCGATCTGCTGGTTCGACTCCTCGCCGCTCACATAGAGGACGGAGCCCTTAGCCCCCAGGTGCTCGCAGGCCTGGAGCAGCAGGGTGGACTTGCCGATCCCCGGGTCGCCGCCGAGCAGGATCACCGAGCCGGCGACCAGGCCGCCCCCCAGGACCCGGTCCAGCTCGCCGATACCGGTGCCGATGCGCAGCCGCTCCTCCGGCCGGATGTCCACGAGGAGCTCGCTGCGGGCGTCATCTTGGGCGCCGGCATAGCCGCCCCGCTGGCCTTCCCGAGGGCGGATCTTAAGGAGACGCGCCGTCTCCTCCAGGCTGTTCCAGGCCCCGCAGTCGGGGCACTGGCCGCTCCACTTGGGCTGGGCCGCGCCGCAGGCGTTGCAGACGTACGCGGCGCGGGGTTTGCCAGGACCTTTGGTCATGGGGGTCTCTGGTATGCCGTACGGATTCACGCGGCCTGGCAGGGCCAAGGCCACTGTGCGGCCCCGGGATTTTAGGACCTAGGGCGGATCGAGCAGGGCCCGGCAGTCGCTACAGACCGCGGCACGACGCAGCTAGAGGGTCAGCAGATCCCGATCGACAGCGGCCAAGACCGCGCGGGAGACGTCCACATCGACGCCGAAGCCCCGACTTTCCAAGACCTTCAGAATGGCCCTGCGAAGGGCCTCGAGCTCACCCTCCGCCTTGCCCTGCGCCTTACCACGGGCGACCGCCTCGGCGCGAACCGCATCCAGACCCGCGTAGCCGTGGCGTTGCAGCAGGTTGCGCAGCGCCGCCTCCTGGGCGGCGCCCGGGTCGAACAGGGCCTCGACTGGCACGGGATGGAATGGGTACTCATCGTGACCCAAGCATAGTGAGGGCCGCTTGCCTCGGCAACCGGCCGCTGCCGGCGGGTAGGGTCCCGGTCGCGGTGGGGGCGGCTCCGACTCGGGGAAACCGACGCTCAATGGAGGTCCTCGCCGTAATAGCTATCGATGTAGCTCTCGAACTTGGTGTACTTGCCGAGGAAGGTGAGCTTGACTGTGCCGATGGGGCCGTTGCGCTGTTTGCCGATGATGATCTCGGCGAGCCCCTTGTCCTTGCTCTCGGCGTTGTAGACCTCGTCCCGGTAGATGAAGACGATAAGGTCCGCGTCCTGCTCGATGGCGCCGGATTCCCGCAGGTCCGACATCACCGGGCGCTTGTTTGGTCGCTGCTCCAGGCTGCGGTTGAGCTGGGAGAGGGCGATCACCGGGACCGCCAGCTCCTTGGCTAGGGCCTTGAGTGAGCGGGAGATGGCGGAGATCTCGGTGGTGCGGTTCTCGTTGGTCCCCGGGACCTGCATGAGCTGGAGATAGTCCACCACGATCAGCCCCAGGTCCCCCTGCTCCCGTTTGAGCCGGCGGGCCCGGGCGCGCAGCTCCGTGGGGGACAGGGCCGCCGTGTCGTCGATGAAGAGGGAGGCCCCGGCCAGGATGTTGACCGCCGAGGTGAGCCGCGGCCATTCGTCCTCCTCCAGCTTACCGGTGCGCACCCGGTGCTGGTCGATGCGCCCCAGCGACGACATCATGCGCATGGCAAGCGCGTCCCCCGGCATCTCCATGCTGAACACCGCCACCGGCCGGCGGGTCTGGATGGCCGCATGCTCGGCCATGTTCATGGCGAAGCTGGTCTTGCCCATGCTGGGGCGCCCGGCGACGACGATGAGGTCCGAGGGCTGCAGCCCAGAGGTCATCATGTCGAAGTCGGAGAACCCCGTGGCGAGCCCCGTGATGGGCTCGTCGCGGCCGTGGAGCTCGTCGAGGCGCTCCACCGCCCGGGTGAGCAGGGTCTTGATGGGCTGGAAGCCCCCGCCGCCCCGCTGCTCCTGCTCGGCGATCTCGAACACCCGCCGCTCGGCCTCGTCGAGCAGCTCCGCCGCCTCACGCCCGCCGGGGTTGTAGGCGCTGTCCGCGATTTCAGTCCCGGTGGCGATCATCTGGCGCAGCACCGAGGTCTCGCGCACGATCTTCGCGTAGGCCTTGATGTTGGCGGCACTGGGCGTCTCATTGACCAGGGTGCCGAGGTAGGCCAGCCCGCCGGCGGCCTCGAGCTGCTCGGTGCGCTCCAGGGTCTCGGCCAGGGTGACCACGTCGAAGGGCTGGTCGTCCCCGGCCAGCTTGTTGATGGCCCGGAAGATCAGGCGGTGCTCGCGGCGGTACAGGTCCCGCTCCACCACCAGGTCGGCGATGCGGTCCCAGGTGCTGTTGTCGAGCATGAGGCCGCCGAGCAGGGACTGCTCCGCATGGAGGTTGTGGGGCGGCACCCGCAAGGTGCCCGGCCCCGGATCGGGGAGGGACTCCCCGTCGGTCGGCTGGTACATGATCCCCCCGAACCACCACTCTTGGCCCCGACCTGGAGCCGGGCGGCACTACGCTGGCAATAGACCCACCCCCCGCCCTCGTCCCGTGGACGGCGGCGATCGCTCGAGGCGCGGGGTAGCGGAGCCGCCCTCAGCCCTCGGGGACTATGATCACGGTGACGGCGGCATCCACATCCGCGTGCAGGTGCAGCGCGACCTCGAACTCGCCGGTGGTGCGGAAGGAGCCGGCGGGGAGACGCACCTCCTGCTTGGCCACCTCCACCCCGGCGGCGGTGATCGCCGCGGCGACGTCCTGGGCCCCCACGGAGCCGAACAGTCGGCCCTCATCCCCGGCCTTGCGGGCAATGGTGACGCGCATACCCTCCAGGGACGACTTGCGCGCCTCGGCAGAGGCCAGCGAGGTGGCGGCATCGCGCTCCAGCTCCGCGCGGCGCGCCTCGAACGCCTCCAGGTTCGCGGCGGTGGCGGACACGGCGAATCCACCCGGGACCAGGTAGTTACGCCCGTAACCGGGACGCACCTTCACCTTGTCACCAAGGGTGCCGAGCCCACCGATATTCTTGAGTAGGATGACTTCCACTTCGAGTGTCCTCTATCTATCAAAAAATGCTGATTTAACGAATCGCGGACGGGGTCGTTGGTATCGCGGCCTTCGATCAAACCGTATTGCCGGGTCCGCGCGCCAAGCGGGTGCGGAGATCGGCCCAGATGTCCACCAAACCCAGGCAGGCCACCAGGATCTCCGCGTGGGGCATGAAAACCACCAAGAGCACGTAAAGCCCGAACAGCCACCCCGCGTGCAGGCCGCGGGCCCTATGGAATTGGTGCACCACCGCCAGCCCCTGCAAGAGGTAGAGGGGCATGAGAACAATCAGGAGGTCCGGAATCAATCCGGGGCCACGAGCCAAGCCGCTCCAGGTCAGCAGCACCAGACCCGCGACCCCCAGGACCCGGTGCAGACGCAGGTCGCGGAGCTCCTCGCCGAAGCCACCCGGATTGTAGAGCAGGGCCTGCCACCAGCGACCGATGAAGAGCCCGAGCAGCCATTGCAGCACCAGGGCGGCGGCAAAGGCACCGGTCATCCAGCGCGCGATGGCGCCAAAGAGGATCTCCGCGGCCTGAGGCTCCACCACCCCGTCGCGCACCAGGACCTCCCGGAAGGGGGCCATGAGCTCGAGCCAGCCGGCCGCTGGGTCCGCCACCAGTGCATGGATGGCGAGCACCACCAGGACACCGACGAGGCCCGCCGCCGCCACCGTCAGGGACAGGGAGCGGGAGAGCCGCAACAGCGCAGCCAGGCCCCAGACCGGAAGCCACAGGATCAGCAGGGTCCCCAGGGCCGGCCAGGGAGATCCCAGGGCCAGGGCGCCCAGCAGACCGACACCTAGGGTGGCGAGTCCGACCAGCAGGGCACCCTCACGCACCCCGCGGCGCAGGGTGACCAGGGCGATGACGGCGCCGCTTACCAGCCCAAAGAGTGGCAGCAACAGGGACAACAGGGCGCTGGCCGCTGCCACGAGGGCGGC
>JBGSUY010000396.1:0-13733 GCA_041753195.1 Chromatiaceae bacterium | reverse complement strand
TCACCTAGGTCGCCGCGGTGCTGGGCTTGAGCGGACGAACGATCTACACCGGCTTTCGCTAGTTGGTGGCGTTGGGCGAAGAAGGCGGCGCGCCGCCTCAGCGGCCCAGCGGCGACGCCAAGCGCATCCGCCGCCCAGGCGGCGGGCGACCGAAGGTCACCCAGCGCCAAGCGGGGCTGGAGCACGCCTTCGCGGACATCCTCGAGGCGCACAGCGCCGGCAGCCCCACCGACCCGAGCGTGTTCTGGACCGATCTCAAGCCGATGCAGTTGGCCGGTGAGCTGCTGCGGCGTGGCTTCGCGATCGGCCGCAACACCGCAGCGAAGCTTTTGAAACGGGCCGGCTATCGCCGCCGGTCCCTGCGCAAGGAGCTCATCACCGGTCACGTTGATCCACAGGAGCGCGACCAACAGTTCCGCCACATCGATGCGCTGCGCCGCCAAGCCCATACGCATGGCAATCCGGTGCTGTGCGTCGACACCAAGAAAAAGGAGCTGCTCGGGCATCTGCATCGTCTCGGTCAGTGCTACAGCACGGCTGTTCAGTGCGTCTACGACCACGACTTCCGCCACCTTGCCAACGCCCTGCTGGTGCCCCATGGGGTCTACGACTACTTCGACAATGCCGGCTTCATGACCCTGGGCACCTCGCGAGAGACCAGTGCGTTCGTCTGCGATGCCATCGCACTGGCTTGGGAGGAAGACCGTCAGGCGCGCTACCCCGACGCCGGGGAAATCGTCCTTACCTTCGATTCCGGCGGTGCCAACGCCGCTCGCTCACTGCGCTTCAAGGAGGATCTCGTGGCACTCAGTGCGCGTTTGGGGCTGCCCTTGCGTATCGCCCACTACCCACCCTATACCTCCAAGTGGCATCCGATCGAGCACCGCTTGTTCAGCCATGTCGAGCGCGCGCTGCGCGGCGTCATCCTCGATTCGCATGAAACGGCCTTGCAGGCCGTTCAACGCACCCGCACCGAAACCGGCTTGCATGTCAAGGCTCGCCTCCTCGATAAGGTCTATGACATCGGCCGCAAATGCTCCGATATCTTCCGCGACATCAAGGACAAATTCATCCGCCATGATGACCACCTCGGTCACTGGAACTACGTTGTCGATGCGCGCGGCTTTGACTGAACGTACGTATTACTTGTTTGTGCATCGCTCCTAAACGATAGGATGGTTTCATTGGCGCCCCTACGTATCCAACGAGATTTCGATGGACGCAGTATCGGGCGCGCCAACGGCCCGCGTACATGGGAAAGGCCACGCATTTCCGAGCCCTTTCGGCCCGGCATCAGCATAGATCTATGCTACAGGACTCTCGGATGACTTCAGCTGCCGAGGGTCTGCCGGCGCTGAACCCTCTGGTTGTGCTGAATACGGCGGCTGTTGAGCAATGCCCAGGTGACCCGCAGCTTGGACGGAAACGGCCCGTCGGACCCCCGGGGGCGTTGATGTCCGGGGGCGTTCGCAATCGCGGTCCAAGGGCCGCTGGACTACCGGAGTGCCGAGGTTACGCCCGGCGTCTCCCGCCAAAAAGACGATGCCGTCTGTACCGGGCTGACCCGTCAAAGGATCGGAGCGCGAAGCGCGCCGGGAACAGCGCGGATTCAGCTGGGAAGAAACGGGGACCAAAACGGGGACCAATTTGATTTCCGGTCCCCAGTTGCAGGCTCTATAGACGCCTATCTTCTTGTTTTTAATGGAGCCGGCGAGAGGATTCGAACCCCCGACCCGCTGATTACAAATCAGCCGCTCTGCCAACTGAGCTACGCCGGCTTGGAGACCCCGCCGCTGGGCGGGGTGTGCTGCGAGAGGTTGAAAGTGTAGCGCCAACCCAGGGGCTTGGCGAAGCACTGCCGGGGGGCGGGGCTTTCCAATCCAGACGATTGGGCCGATGATTCGCCCATGGATGCCTTCCCCTACCCCGTTGCCCGCATTGGGATCATCGGCGGCGGCCAGCTCGGCCGCATGATGGTCATGGCCGCCCAGCGACTCGGCTGCACCTGCGTGGTCCTGGATCCCACCCCCGGCTCCCCCGCCGGCCAGGTGGCCGGGCACCAGATCGTGGGCGACTACCATGACCCGGCGAAGCTGCGGGAGCTGGCCGAGGCCTGCGACGTCACCACCTTCGATATCGAGGACATCGACACCGAGACCCTCATCGAGCTGGAGCGGGAAGGGTGTCGCATCCGTCCGGACCCCCGTGTTCTGGCGGTGATCCAGGACAAGCTCAGCCAGAAAGAGGCCCTGAGGGCGGCAGGGATCCCCACCGCCCCTTTCACCTCCATGCCGGCGCCCGAGCCCGGGTCCTTCGCCGCCTTCGGCTATCCCTTGGTCCAGAAGGCCCGCCGCGGTGGCTATGACGGGCGTGGGGTGGCGGTGATGCGGGGGGCCGAGGACTTCCGCACTCACCTGCCGGTCTCCTCCCTGGTGGAGCGCTTCATCCCCGCGGCCAGGGAGATCGCGGTGCTGGTGGCGCGGGGTCTGGATGGAGACTGCCGCTGTTACCCTCCGGTGGAGATGTGCGTTCACCCGGGCGAGAACCTTCTCGACATGCTGCTGGCCCCCGCCGACCTCGACCGCGAGTCCGTAGCCACCGCCCAGGCCTTGGCCCGGCGCACGGTGGAAGCCCTGGGGGGCGTGGGCATCTTCGGCATTGAGATGTTCTTGACCGCCGGGGGCGAGCTCTTGGTGAACGAGGTGGCGCCGCGCACCCACAACTCCGGCCACCACACCATCGAGGCCAATGTCACCGATCAGTTCGAGCAGCACCTGCGGGCCATCCTGGGACTGCCCTTGGGCGCCACCGACCAGCTCTGCCCGGCGGCCATGATCAACCTGCTGGGCGCCCCGGGGCACCGGGGCCGGCCACTCATCAAGGGCCTGGCGGCGGCGCTGGCCATCCCCGGGGTCGGCGTCCACATTTACGGCAAGGCGGCCACCACCCCCTTCCGCAAGATGGGTCACGTGACGGTGCTGGACCAGGACATCGCAGAGGCCCGCCGCAAGGCCGAGCAGGTACGGGCCCTGATCGAGATCACCGGGGAGGACCATCCATGAGCCCAACCGAGAGCGACCGCCCCAGCCAGCCGCTGGTCGGCATCATCATGGGTAGCGATTCGGACCTGCCGGTGATGCAGGAGGCCGCCACCATCCTCGGAGACCTGGGGGTGCCCTTCGAGATGACCATCGTCTCCGCACACCGCACCCCGGCGCGCCTCTATGACTATGCGGGTGGCGCGGTTGCGCGAGGGCTCAAGGTCATCATCGCCGGAGCCGGGGGGGCCGCCCATCTCCCCGGCATGGCCGCCGCCCTCACCCCCCTTCCGGTGATCGGGGTGCCGGTCAAGACCTCGGCCCTGGGAGGTCAGGACTCACTCCTCTCCATCGTGCAGATGCCCGCCGGGGTGCCGGTGGCCACGATGGCCATCAATGGCGCGAAGAACGCCGGCATCCTGGCCGCCCAGATCCTCGCCACCGCCGACCCGGCGCTGCTGGGACGCATCGCGGCCTTCAAGCGCGACCTCGAGGCGATGGTGCTCGGGAAGGCGGCACGCATGGAAGGGGCCAAAGGCAACTGAGCCCGGCCCCGCGGATCCCGCCGCGTGATCCCCGTCGCCCTTTTGCCATGCGCCGGTGCTCACCGCCCGCAGCTTCGGCATAATCCCAGGGACGATCCCCCGAGGGTGCGCGACCTGACCCACTAGAACCGCGCAGGAGCGGCCGCCGCGAGGGGCAGCGACGACACCCGCCCGCCGACCGCCTGGACAGACCACGCGTTCCGCCAGGAGCCAAATTTGGACATCGCCGAGCTACTCGCCTTCAGCGTCAAGAATAACGCCTCGGACCTGCACCTCTCGGCGGGGCTGCCGCCCATGATCCGGGTGGATGGGGACATGCGGCGGATCAATGTCCCGCCGCTGGAGCACCGCACCGTGCACTCGCTTGTCTACGACATCATGAACGACAAGCAGCGCAAGGACTTCGAGGAGTTTCTCGAGACCGACTTCTCCTTCGAGATCCCCGGGGTGGCGCGCTTCCGCGTCAACGCCTTCAACCAGAAGCGCGGCGCCGCGGCGGTCTTCCGCACTATCCCCTCGAAGGTGCTGAGCCTGGAGGACCTGAATGCCCCGGCCATCTTTAAGGAGATCGTGAATGTGCCGCGCGGCCTGGTGCTGGTCACCGGTCCCACCGGCTCGGGCAAGTCCACCACCCTGGCGGCCATGGTGGACCACCTCAACGACAACGAGTACGCCCACATCCTGACCATCGAGGACCCCATCGAGTTCGTACACACCAGCAAGAAGTGCCTGGTGAACCAGCGCGAGGTGCACCGCGACACCCTAGGGTTCAGCGAGGCCCTGCGCTCGGCGCTCCGCGAGGATCCGGACATCATCCTGGTGGGCGAGATGCGCGACCTGGAGACGATCCGCTTGGCGCTCACCGCCGCCGAGACCGGACACCTGGTCTTCGGCACCCTGCACACGACCTCGGCGGCCAAGACCATCGACCGCATCATCGACGTCTTCCCGGCCGCCGAGAAGGACATGGTGCGCACCATGCTCTCGGAGTCCCTGCGCTCGGTCATCGCCCAGACCCTGCTGAAGAAGACCGGTGGGGGCCGGATCGCCGCCCACGAGATCATGATCGGCACCCCGGCCATCCGTAACCTGATTCGCGAGGCCAAGGTGGCGCAGATGTACTCCGCCATCCAGACCGGTCAGGCCCACGGCATGCAGACCCTGGATCAGAACCTCAAGGAAATGATGCAGAAGGGACTCATCGCCCGCAAGGACGCCCGAGCCAAGGCCCAGAACAAGGACGACTTCATGTGACGCCGGGCTCAAGACGCAGGTCTTGGGTCTAGCTCGACTCGAGAGGTGGCGACGATGGACCTGAAAGAGGCATTAGAGAAGCTGCTCGGGGCCCTGGTCGAGACCAAGGGGTCCGATCTCTTCATCACCGCCGGCTGGCCCCCCAGCATCAAGGTGGACGGGGCCATCCGCCCCGCCGGGAAGCAACCCCTCACGCCGGAGCAGGCCCGGGAGATGGTCCTGATGGTGATGAACGACACCCAGCGCGAGGAGTTCCTGCGCACCAAGGAGTGTCAGTTCGCCATCGACCGACCCAAGGTCGGCCGCTTCCGGGTCAGCGCCCTGGTGCAGCGCGACGCCGCCGCCATGGTGCTGCGACGCATCGAGACCAAGATCCCCACCATCGAGGAACTCAGGCTCCCCTCGGTGCTGCGGGACCTGGCCATGACGAAGCGCGGCATGGTGATCTTCGTGGGCGGCACCGGCACCGGCAAGTCAACCTCCCTGGCCGCCCTGGTGGGTTACCGCAACCGCCACAGCACAGGGCACATCATTACCATCGAGGACCCCGTCGAATACGTCCATGATCACGACGGCTGCATCATCACCCAGCGGGAGGTGGGCGTGGACACGGAGTCCTTCGATGTGGCCCTGAAGAACACCCTGCGCCAGGCCCCGGACGTGATCCTGATCGGCGAGATCCGCACCCGTCAGACGATGGAGTACGCCATCGCCTTCTCGGAGACCGGCCACCTGGTGCTCGCCACCCTGCACGCCAACAACGCCAACCAGGCCCTGGACCGCATCATCAACTTCTTCCCGGAGGACTCGCGCAACCAGCTCCTGCTCGACCTTTCGCTCAACCTCAAGGCCGTGGTCGCCCAGCAGCTTATCCCCCGCAAGGGCGGCAAGGGGCGGCGGGCGGTGGTGGAAGTGCTGATCAACACCCCGCTGGCCGGGGACCTGATCCGCAAGGGGGAGGTGCACAAACTCAAGGAGCTGATGAAGCGCTCTCGGGAGCAGGGCATGATCACCTTCGACCAGGCACTCTTCGACCTCTTCAAGGAGGGGGAGATCAGCTACGAGGACGCACTCAAATACTCGGACTCGGCCAACGAGGTGCGCCTCATGATCAAGCTCCAGGGGGGCGAGGAGCAGCTGCTGGCCATGGATCGATCCATTGAGGGGATCTCGCTCGTCAGCGACCCGTCGGAGCGGGACCAGCTCAGGCGCTAGGACCCCCTGTGGGGCCGCCCCAGCCGCCCGATTTTGAGCCGGATCGAGCCCCTGGCTAAGCCCCCCGTTGAGCCCCAGACGGACCCAGGCGTCCGGGGGCTGGCCCCGCGCCTCAGAACCCCATCTTCTCGAAGAAGCTCTTGACCCCATCCAGCCAGCTCTGGGACTGGGGGCTATGGCGGGAGCCCCCTTCCTGGACGCTGGCATCGAGCTCGCGCAGCAGCTCCTTTTGGCGCTCCGTGAGGTTGACTGGGGTCTCCACCACCACCCGGCACAGCAGATCTCCGACGGTGGCGCCCCGCACCGGCTTCACCCCTTTACCGCGGACCCGGAACAGCTTTCCGGTCTGGGTACCGGGTGGGATCTTGAGCATGACCTTGCCGTCCAGGGTCGGCACCTCCAGCTCTCCACCCAAGGCGGCCACCACGAAGCCGATGGGGACCTCGCAATAGAGGTGGCTGTCCTCCCGGGTGAAGATGGGGTGATCCTGCACCTGGACCTGGACATAGAGGTCCCCCGCCGGCCCCCCGTGCTCACCGCGCTCCCCCTCGCCGGAGAGGCGGATGCGGTCACCCGTGTCGACCCCGGGCGGGACCTTGACCGAGAGGGTCTTCTCCTCCTGCAATCGCCCGCGCCCGCGACAATGGGGACAGGGCTCCTCAATCACCTGACCGCTGCCCCGGCACTGGGGGCAGGTCTGCTGGAGCGAGAAGAACCCCTGCTGCATGCGCACCTGGCCAGTGCCGCGACAGGTCGGACAGGTCTTAGGACTGGTGCCGGGCTTGGCCCCGCTGCCGCCACAGAACTGACAGTCGACCAGGGTGGGGATACGGATCTTGACGTCCTTGCCCGCGACCGCCTCCTCCAGCGTGAGGCTAAGGTCATAGCGCAGATCCGCGCCGCGGCCGCTGCGCCGGCCCGCACGCCCGCCGAAGATATCTCCGAAGACGTCGCCGAAGATATCCTGAAAGGACCCGGCACCGGCGAAGTCCCCGGGTCCCCCGAAACCACCCGCGCCCGCTTCCACCCCGGCATGGCCGAACTGGTCGTAGGCGGAGCGCTTCTTGGGATCGGAGAGCACGTCATAGGCCAGCTTGGCCTCCTTGAACTGCTCCTCGGCCCGCTTGTCCCCTGGGTTGCGATCCGGATGGTGTTTCATCGCCAGACGCTTGAAGGCCTTCTTGACGTCGGCCTCACTGGCGTTGCGCGCAACCCCCAGAACTTCGTAGTAGTCGCGTTTGGGCATTGGGAAGAGACGAGTGGCGAGTGGCGGGGACACGATGACCCGGCCATTTTTGATCGGGCACCGGCTCACTGGGAGCGTTGCGCCGGCTCAGAGCGCGCCCTGCAGGTGATCGCCGCGGCGGCGCCGCGGCGATGCCCCGAGGTTACTTCTTGTCGTCCTTGACCTCTTCGAACTCGGCGTCCACCACGTCGTCATGGGCACCGCCGGAGCCGCCGCCCGCCCCCCCCTGGGGACCGGCACCCATGTCGGCGCCCCCACCCGGGGCCCCACTCTGAGCCCCACTCTGGGCATAGAGCCGCTCCGCCATCTTCGCGGACGCGTCGCCCAGCTTTTTGGTCAGGGACTCGATATGTTCCTTGTCGTCGCCCTTCATGGCCTCCTCGAGGTCGCGGATGGCGGACTCGATGGCGTCCTTTTCCCCGCTCTCCATCTTGTCCCCGATCTGGGCCATGGATTTTCGGGTGGCGTGGATCATGTTGTCCGCGTGGTTGCGGGCCGCCACTAACTGGTGGAAGCGCCGGTCCTCCTCGGCGTGGGCCTCCGCGTCCTTGACCATCTTGGCGATCTCGGCGTCCGTGAGGCCCGAGGAGGCCTTGATGATGATGGACTGCTGCTTGCCAGTCGCCTTGTCCTTGGCGGAGACGTTCAGGATGCCGTTGGCGTCGATATCGAACTTGACCTCGATCTGGGGCACCCCGCGCGGGGCCGGCGGGATGTCCGAGAGGTCGAAACGGCCCAAGGATTTGTTGTCCGCCGCCCGCTCGCGCTCCCCCTGGAGCACGTGTACGGTCACCGCCGTCTGGCTGTCGTCCGCGGTGGAGAAGACCTGGCTGGCGGATGTCGGGATGGTGGTGTTCTTTTCGATCAGCTTGGTCATTACCCCGCCCAGGGTCTCGATGCCGAGCGACAGGGGGGTGACATCCAGGAGCAGCACGTCCTTAACCTCGCCACCCAGCACACCGCCCTGGATGGCGGCGCCGATGGCCACCGCCTCGTCCGGGTTCACGTCCTTGCGCGGGGCCTTGCCGAAGAAACCCTCCACCTTGGCCTGGACCTTGGGCATACGGGTCTGGCCACCCACCAGGATCACCTCGTCGATCTGGCCGGCGGTGAGCCCGGCATCCTTGAGCGCGATGCGGCAGGGCTCTATAGTCCGATCCACCAGGTCCTCCACCAGGGACTCGAGCTTTGCGCGGGTGAGCTTGACGTTGAGGTGCTTGGGACCGCTCTGGTCAGCCGTGATGTAGGGCAGGTTGATGTCGGTCTGCTGACTGGAGCTGAGCTCGATCTTGGCCTTCTCCGCGGCCTCCTTGAGCCGCTGCAGGGCCAGCGGGTCGTTGTGCACGTCCACGCCCGAGGACTTCTTGAACTCGGCCGCCAGGAACTCGATGATCCGCAGGTCGAAGTCCTCACCCCCCAAGAAGGTGTCCCCGTTGGTGGACAGAACCTCGAACTGGTGCTCGCCCTCGATCTCCGCGATCTCGATGATGGAGATATCGAAGGTGCCACCGCCCAGGTCATAGACGGCGATCTTCTGGTCCCCGCGCTTCTTGTCCATGCCGTAGGCGAGCGCCGCGGCGGTGGGCTCGTTGATGATGCGCTTGACCTCCAGGCCGGCGATGCGCCCGGCGTCCTTCGTGGCCTGGCGCTGGGAGTCGTTGAAGTACGCTGGCACCGTGATGACCGCCTCGCTTATGGTGGTGCCCAGATAGTCCTCGGCGGTCTTCTTCATCTTCTGGAGGACCTTAGCCGAAATCTCAGGCGGGGCCATCTTGCGGCCGTTGACCTCCACCCAGGCATCGCCGTTGTCGGCCTTGACGATGTTGTAGGGCACCATGCCCTTGTCCTTGGCCACCACCTGATCGTCGTAGCGACGGCCGATCAGGCGCTTGATGGCGAACAGGGTGTTCTTGGGGTTGGTCACCGCCTGGCGCTTGGCGGATTGTCCCACCACCACCTCGTTGTCGCCCGTGTAGGCGACGATGGAGGGCGTGGTGCGGTCCCCCTCGGCGTTCTCGATGACCTTGACGCTGTCTCCCTCCATGACGGCCACGCAGGAATTGGTGGTGCCGAGGTCGATACCGATGATCTTGCCCATCTTGTGTCTCCGAATTGTCTCGTCTGGGCGGCGCCGTTTTTCTCGCTTTATCGGGCGCCGAATTGCCCTTTCAGTTGGGGGGAAACCGGTCCCCGTTCAAGCCCGTCCGCGCGGGCCCAGGTCACAGTCGAAGCCTGGCCCTGGCACATATCGGGCACTCATCCAGCGCCCGACACCATCACCAGGGCCGGGCGGACCAAGCGACCGTTGAGCGTGTAGCCCTTCTGCAACACCGACACCACCGTGTTGGGGGGCAAGTCCGGGCGGGGCTGCAGGGTCATGGCCTGGTGCAGATCGGGGTTGAAGGCCTGGCCCATGGGCTCGACCGGCTCCACGCCGAACTTGGCCATCACGTCACCCAGGAGCTTGAGGGTGAGCTCGGTACCCTCCCGGAGCTTCACGACATCCGCATCCGCTTCCTGGGCGGCGCTCTGCCCCAACTCCAGGCTGTCACGGACCTGCAGCAATTCGCGCACGAAGCCATCCAGGGCGTACTTGTGGGCCTTCTCCAGCTCCGCCGCTTGGCGGCGGCGCAGGTTCTCGATCTCCGCCCGGGCCCGCAACAGCAGATCCCAGTTCTCATCCGCCTTGGCGCGCGCCGCGTCGAGTTCCGCCGTGAGCTCCGAGACTGTCGGCGTGTGCTGCTCGATGGCCTCCGGCTCCTGTACCGACCCCTGTTCCGCCGAGGGTGTCGTCTCTGGGCTGGGGTTGCCCCCCGGATCCTGCGTCATGTTCACCTCCAATACTGCCAGGGATCGCGCCCGGCTCGCACCGGCTCGGGTCAGCGGCCCGTTGAACCGTCTATTGGCGAAGCGCGGCGGCCAGGAGCCGGGCGGTGACGTCCACGATGGGGATCACCCGCTGGTAGTCCATGCGCGTGGGTCCAATGACCCCCAGAACGCCCACCACCTGGCCCTCGACCCGGTAGGCCCTGGTCACCACGCTCATGTCGTCGAGCAGGCCATAGCCGGACTCGTCGCCGATGAAGATCTGTACCCCCTCGGCCTCGATGCAACGGTCGAGGATATGCAGCATCTCCCGCTTCTGATGGAAGGCGTCGAACAGCTGCTTCAGACGCTCCATGTTGGCCAGCTCGCCGAACCCCATCAGATTTGTCTGACCGGCGATCACATAATCGTCGGGTTGCTCCGCCGCCTCCACCACCTCCTGGGCCAGGCTCACGGCGCGCATCATCAGCGCGTCCATGTTGGCGTGGGTGTGCTTAAGATCATCGAGCAGCCGCCTGCGTACCTCCTTGAGGTCCTGTCCCGTGAACATCCGGTTCAGGTAGTTCGCCGCCTCTTCCAACTGAGACGGAGTGAAGCTGCGCTCCGTAGTGATGACCCGGTTGTGGACCTCCCCCTCACAGGTCACCAGGATCGCCAGCACCCGGGCCCCGGACAGGGGTAGGAGCTCGATCTGGCGAAAGGCGTTGCGCTCGTGGCGCGGCATCATCACCACCCCGGCCAGGTGGGTGACGCCCGAGAGGAGCCGCGAGGTGGTCTCCACCAGGGACTTGGCATCCCCGCCGCCGGCGAACCGGATCCGCAGGGATTCCACGTCGTCCTCCGAGGGCGGATGCACGGTCAGAAGCGAGTCGACGAAGAGCCGGTAACCCGCCACCGTCGGCACCCGCCCCGCGGAGGTATGGGGCGAGATCACCAGCCCCAGGTCCTCAAGGTCCGCCATCACGTTGCGGATGGTGGCGGGGCTCAGCTCCAGACCCGTGTCCTTGGCCAGGGTGCGGGAACCCACGGGTTGCCCGTCCTTGATGTAACGCTCCACCAGCGCCTTCAGAAAATGCAGGGCGCGCTCGCTGACCTGGGTCTCGCCTTGCCGTTTTTGGGTTGCCACGCCTTTACCGTCGGATTGCTCGACTCACGCTGTGGATCCAATTCGCCCAGATTGTTAGCACTCGACGCACCAGAGTGCTAATCGCCGCCAATCTAGGCACTCGCCGCCGGGCTGTCAAGGTGACGGGGTCGCGGATTGCGAAGTGTCCAAGAAATCCACAGAGGGCGCAGAGTGGACCACTGAAGGCACGGCGCAGCCCGAAGGCCACGGGCGGCTGGGCAAGGGCGAGGATCGAATCGCCTCGGTGACCTCTCGACCTTCGTCCGCTTCCTCTGTTTCCTCTGTAGCCAACGCCTTCGGCGCTTGAGACCCAAGCGTACCTCTCAGCCCGGGCGCCAGAAACCCGGGCCACGCTTGGAGCCGGATCCGCCCCATGCTAGTGTTTCCGCGTCCCCCAAGCCCCCTCCGCCCATCCTCGGCCCCCGGCGAGCCCATGCCCCCATTCCGTACCGTCGGCATTATCGGAAAACAGGGTGACGCCGCCGGCGTCGGCGCCACGTTGCGGCGGCTGAATGACCATCTGAGCTTGCGGGGGCTGCGGGTCCTGCTCGACGCCGAGAGCACGCGGCTGCTGGGGCGCCCTGCCACTGAGGCCCTGCCGGTGGCGGTGCTGGGCTCCCGCAGCGACCTCATCGTGGTGGTCGGCGGGGACGGCACCCTGCTGCACGCCGCCCGGGCCATGGCCGGGCACCAGGTCCCCCTGCTCGGGATCAATCTGGGACGGCTCGGGTTCCTGGTCGATTTCTCACCGGACCACATCGAAACGGCCCTGGATGCGATCCTGGCCGGCGAGTACGAGACCGACGCCCGGGCCCTCCTGTCGGCCGTCGTGGTCACCGAGTCTGACCCCCAGCGCGCCTATGCGGCGCTGAACGACGTGGTGATCCATAAATGGAACACCGCGCGCATGATCGAGTTCGAGACCTACATCGACGGCGCCTTCGTGAACGCCCAGCGCTCGGACGGGCTCATCATCGCCACCCCCACGGGCTCCACCGCCTATGCCCTCTCGGGCGGCGGGCCCCTGGTGGATCCGGCCCTGGACGCGATCCTGCTGGTCCCGATCTGCCCCCATGATCTTAGCAACCGACCCCTGGTGGTCCCGGGTGACAGCCGGATCGAGATCCGGGTGTGCGGCCACGACCACGGCCATGTGCGGGTGACCTGCGACGGCCAGACGGACCTGCAGCTGCCGCGGGAGTCGAGCATCCGGGTCGCCCGGCACCCGGACCGCGCCTGTCTGCTCCACCCCAAGGGACACGACCACTACAAGATCCTGCGAGCCAAGCTGGGTTGGGGCGGGCATCCGCAGGCGTCGGGGCCATGCTAGGGGAAGTGGCGAGTCGCGAGTGGCGAGGGCCAAGGGGGGCGGGGGCGTGCTGACGCACATCCTGGTGCAGGACCTGGCGATCGTAAGCCGGCTGGAGCTGGACCTGTCGGCTGGCTTGAGCGCCCTGACCGGGGAGACCGGGGCCGGCAAGTCCATCCTGATCGATGCCCTGGGCCTGGCCCTGGGGGACAAGGCCGACGCCAACGTGATTCGTGCCGGCAGGGAGCGGGCCGAGGTGGTGGCTACCTTTGATCTCGGCCGCGCCCCGGATGCCCGGGACTGGCTCGCCGAGCAGGCCCTGGATGACGACGGGGACTGCGTGGTGCGCCGGGTCATCGTGCGCGAGGGACGCTCGCGCGCCTTCGTCAACGGCCGGCCCGCCAGCGGAAACCAGCTCAAGGAGCTGGGCGACCTGCTGGTGGACATCCACGGCCAGCATGCCCATCAGTCCCTGCTCCGCCCCAACGACCAGCGCACCCTGCTGGACGCCTACGGGGGCCACGATGCTCTAGCCCTATCGGTCGCCGCCACCTACCGCTCCTTCCGGACCCTGGACCGTCGGCTGAAGGAGCTCATGGGGGCCGCCGCCGAACGGGCTCAGCGCCTGGACCTGCTGCGCTTCCAGGTGGAGGAGCTGGAGGCCCTGAACCTCGGCCCCTCGGAGCTCGAGACCCTGGACCGGGAGCAGCGCCGCCTCGCCAACCTGGGTCGGCTCCAGTCCGGTGCCGCCCGGGTCCTGGGCCTGCTGGCGGAGTCGGACCCCGCCATCGAGGACCTGCTCGGCGGCGCGTCCTCGGAGATCGGGGAGCTCTGCACGATCGACGGCCGGCTCGAGGCATCCCGGGAGCTGATCGAAGGGGCCGCCATCCATGTACGCGAGGCATCCGGCGCCCTGCGCCACTACCTGGAGGGGTTGGACCTGGACCCCACCAGCCTCGACGCGGTGGAGACCCGGCTCGCCCAGATCCACGACCTGGCGCGTAGGTACCGGGTCCTCCCCCAGATGCTGCCGGACCTGCTCCTGGAGCGCGTGGCCGAGCTGGCGGGGCTGGTGTCCGCCGATCAGAGCCTCGATGACCTGCGCCTGGAACGGGATGCGGCCTGGGCGAACTTCCGCACCCAGGCGGCGCGCCTGACCCAGGCCCGCCAGGCC